>JAKCBW010000171.1 GCA_021842145.1 Actinomycetes bacterium | reverse complement strand
GCTCATAATGGATTGATTGCTCATAATGGATTGATTGCTCATAATGGATTGATTGCTCATAATGGATTGATTGCTCATAATGGATTGATTGCTCATAATGGATTGATTGCTCATAATGGATTGATTGAAAAGAGATCGGACGGAGCCGATGCTTGCACTTTGATTTAGTGAATGTGAGCGAGATGCCCTCTTAGGTGCTGAGTCAGGCGAAGTGCTTTGACCGGGTTGTTGTAGCGGGAAGCGAAGGGATTCCGAGGCTAGTTCCTAAAAACGGCCTGAACTCGCTTACCGACCAAGTCGCTCTGCATCAATGCACCCAAAAGGCACTTATGTCAAGCTTGAAAGGATTTGGATATTCGTGTCGATTCGAGGCAAGACGTACCAAAGAATGCCAAGGCCTTGGCATTCTTGATGGTTAATCGAAGCGACATTGATGCGAACACGGTATCGATTCTATCACGTCTACCGAAGCCAGCACATTCATCATCGATCATGAATCAACGCAGGTGATACGATGTCACCAGGACCTGCCATGCGGCTGAAGCTTTCCTCAAGATCGGCGGTTAGCTCTCCAATTTTGCTGACGAGACAAGTGCGCTCAAGATTTCGATTGCGGCGGCGCTGAGTGGCAGGCGATGTATTCGACGGCAAGGAATACCATCGAACGATTTAACGGCTAAGTCAAGGATTCCAACTACGAGGCTCTTGGTCAGCTGGGCAGGAGGAGAATTCGTGGCTATACCGCCCAGTATCTTCTCACCACCGTGCTCGTCTCAGCCAATATCAGCAAGATTCGCGATTTCCTCGCTAATGTTGGGTCCGAAGTTGAAGCGGGGCAGTTGAAGTGGAAGAGGCAACCTCGCCGATGTGATCGCTTGGCTAATTTTAAGCCTGCATCGGTTTCAGTATCGAGTGGTGATCCGGTGTGCAACTGCTCGTCCGGGAAGATCACCAAGAACATGACGTCGCACCAACTCAGGATGAAACCGGAATGGGTGGGTGGATGGACCGGCTTAAACCAATGTGAACATGAAACTCGCCGTAGGGTCAGGGCAAGGGAGCTAGCTTAGTCAAGTGCCCCTACGCAAGGACTGCCAGGGGATTATTGGATCTACCTTTGGGTGTATTCTGACATTCCGTTCCTTTACCGCACCGTCGCCTGCCAATTGCCGGAATCGTTGCAGGACTAGATCGTGTGTTCCCAAAAGCCTCTCTAGCCAAAGATCGACCTCTAGAACATCGACGCTGCCCGCTAGCAGCATCTCACTTATGTCCACCCAGTCTTTGGGTCGGTTATACAAGGCTTTGAAAACCGCCAGATGTGCGGCGGAAATTATTGGAATCAGATACTCCTCAGTACCAAAAGGATGCATCGACACCGCTGCCGCTACCGATTCATGAAATTCGTGTTGTGGGAAAAAGAGGTCAACGGGTATTCCCTTTTGTGGCTGCCCACACCACAATCTGATTTGTCCGTCTCTCCTGCACTGAGCAATTGAAGCCGTGTCCCACGAGATGGCGTGTGGTAATACTTTGAACACCTCTGCGACCATCTCGATGGACGAAGCGATGTTTATATCAATGTCGCTTGTGGTTCGCGGCTGAGAGGTGTAATACGCCAGTGCAAGCGCCCCACCGAAACCGAACCCCACCCCAGCTTCACTTAGGCTATCGTTCAAAGCGATGACCAGTCCTACCAGCGACGGTCTCTTATTGGGTGTCGGCACCACGCACCAGCTCTAGAAAACTCGGAAGTCTGTCGTCGAACTTCCTCTCTGCTGCTCCCACGGAGATTGCGTCGGCCAGATCGAGCAGGCGCTCCAGTTCCAAACCATTGTCATCACATGCTGGCTCGACTCGAACTACCTCTATTGTGCAGTTCATCGCTCGCAGTACCCTAAATAATTGGCCTACGCTCGGGTCGTGCCGTCCGCTAATGTAGTCGCTTATCCTGCCCTCGCTGACTCCTGAACGTAGGGCGACCTCGCGCGCTGTCATCCCTGAGCGTCTAAGCGCTTGTTGCAGTAGATACCCAGCAGCAGTTCTCGTCCGTGTTGGTTTATCCGAGGGTTCCATGATCCAAAGCTTACCATATGTGGTAAGCTCTTTGTATCTCGCCTATCGGTCTGTGACCTTGCAGACCGATCACTCCTTTTAGTTTCTGAGCCCCCTCCGATCCCTTGGCTACGACCTCGTGTTCGACTACAGAAACGACCAGCTTGGTATGAGTGAATCCCATGCGGGAGCAGTTCAGGTCGAGGGTGCCTAGTACTGTCCAGCGATGCCTCAAGCGCTCATTGATGCCACAGTTGACTTTCGAGTAAAAAAGTCAATAGATGAAGCGACCTGGAAGCAGAGGATTGGCCAACGTCGCAGTTATCTCCTCCGTCCCAAGGAGAGCCCAGATACTGACGGACACTTTCCGATGCGCCGCCCGCGTCTGGACCGTCTGCCACCGTCGTTTGCCCACTGAAAAACTCGACAGGCGATTCATCGGGTTGTACTCGCATACCAGTAAAGTCATCACACCTTGATCGGATCTTTAAAAATCGGTCATCGGTATCTTTTCCGCTTAGCGCAGGCGTCAAGTACGCTCAAGATTTCCATTACGGCAGCGCTGAGTGGCAGGCGATGTATTCGACGGCACGAAACACCATCGAAGGATTTAACGGCTACGTCAAAGATTCCAACTATGAGGCTCTTGATCAGCCGGGCAGGAGGAGAATTCGTGGCTATACCGCCCAGTATCTCCTCACCACCGTGCTCGTAGTCTCAGCCAATATCCGCAAGATTCGCATATTCCTCGCTAATGTTGGATCCGAAAATGAAGCGGGGCAGGTGAAGTGGAAGAGGCAACCTCGCCGACGTGATCGCTTGGCTAATTATAAGCCAGCATCGGTTTCAGTATCGAGTGGTGATCCGCCGACCGGATGACGAAGCAATATCCTCTGCCTCACTTTTGGGTAGTCCGTCGTGTTGGCGCGTCCGTGAAACCCGGTAAGACCGAAAAACGATTCAAAAAGCCATTGATTTGCTCTTGATGGTCGCTCGATTTCGCCAATCTGATCAGATGACTGTCGTCATAGCATTGGCCGACCTTTTGGTTCGAGTTTAGCGAACAGCCCTTGGTGGGCGAGGGGGGACTTGAACCCCCACATCCTTTCGAATACAGGAACCTGAATCCTGCGCGTCTACCAATTCCGCCACTCGCCCAAATGACAGAGTAAAACTAGCCGCTC
>JAKCBW010000170.1 GCA_021842145.1 Actinomycetes bacterium | reverse complement strand
TCGTCTGTAATTTCCCTCAGATGTGTTTGGGGGGACGGGACCGAGTCCCAGCGAAGCGTTCCTCTGATCAAGGACAACAGTGGAATATCATTTACCCCGCTGGTCGTAGGCTCGGAAGGGACGCTCGGGGTGATTACGGAACTTACTTTACGCCTTGTTCCGGTGCTAGCGTCAAGGGCCGTTGCGATGGTTCCCTTCGCAACGATCACTGACGCTGTAGCCTTTGCTGGGAAGGTACGTCGAATGACGGAGGCAGTTTCTGCTATCGAGATGATTTCAAAGCGGGCAATTCGAATTGTCGAAGGGGCCAAAGGGGTTGTTTTCCCCATTCGAGAAGCCTTCGAGGTGGTGGTTCTATTAGAAATTTCATCTAACGCAAGTGCTAGCGATGAGCTGATGGAGATCCTCCAAGGGACTTTGCTCACCTCGCAGTTGCAGTCGACTCTTCTGGGAGTCGATAACAACACCTGGTTGGGCCTATGGCAATGGCGAGAGTCAATTACCGAATCTATCCAAAGGGTTGGAGAGCCACTTAAATTAGACCTGTCTGTTCCGGTATCAGCACTTGGAGAACTTTGGCGAGCCGTGGACGAAGTGCAGTCAGATCTCGCTGGGCGTCTTGATGTAATTAGATTTGGCCATCTTGGAGATGGAAATATTCATGTGAACCTCCTTGGCGAAGAGGAAGTTTTGGACCAAGCCGAGGTGGAGATTTATCGCAGGGTAGCCGAACTTGATGGATCGATAACGGCCGAGCACGGTATTGGGACGCTGAAGAAGGAGTTCTTGTCACTTGTTCGTTCAGAGCAGGAAATGGCGAGAATGCATGATTTGATAGCTATATTCAATCCAGGCAGGACCTTGAATCCAAACGTCCTGCTTTAGTGTGGTTTTCTATGTACCGAGTTCAGCTAACGCCCGGCCTATTCTTTGGTGTTTTTAGTGAGCAGGGCTGCGCAGTCCATGGATGCAATATTCAGCCTTCAAGCGGATCGATGCGGGTATGGTGGATAAAGGATGCAGGCAGGCGGTAGCCAACTTTGCTGAAATCCTTAGCGGATCGTTTTTCGATGAACTCGGTGAGGTGAGCGTTATTTCTGAGTCAAGTGGTATCGATTCGGCTGGTACCAATGTCACGAGTTCTCCAGAAGCTCCCCCCGAAGTACTCCAGGCCGATAGTCTCGGATTTGCCGAGTCCGTTCGGCCTGAGATTCCAATCCTGTTGCACGTGGCCAGGTCATACAGCGCAGCGGAAGCCGAGGATTTGGTCCAGGAGACGCTAACGAAGGCATTTAGGGCCTGGGATAGGTTCGATGGCAGGTACTTGAGAGCGTGGCTGCTGACGATACTGCGCAACACGGCTATCAACGCTGGACGAAAGCGCAGGCCGATACTTTCGGGCGATACCGAGACCTTGGAGCAGCATCCTGATAGGTCCCCAGAGGCGAGTCCTCAGGATCTCGCTGAGAGCAACGATTTTGTCGCCAATGTAAAGAGGGCGATTCTAGGCCTTTCTAGCCACTATCGGATAGCGGTTGAGCTCGTAGATATCGACGGCCTTAGCTATCAGGAAGCCGCCGACGTAATGGGGGTTCCTGTAGGGACGATAATGAGTCGTCTTCATCGTGGAAGACGACAAGTGAAAGAGGTGTTAGCAAAGCAGGGGCTAATCGGAGGTGAGCAATGATCGATCACGGCTTGGACGATGATCATCCAAAGTCAATTCACTGTAGAACTGCCGCCCGATGCCTGCAACAGTATCTCGATAGCGAACTTAGGGACGAAGTACTCGTCGAAGCGATCAGCTATCATCTGGAGCTTTGCCGAGACTGCGGCATGGAGGCAGAAACCTATAGCCGCATAAAGGTTGCGATCGCCTCGGAAGGTAAAGCGTTTGACTCGGAAACGATGGTGAGGTTGAACCGGTTTCTCGATGAACTCCTCTGAACTCCGGGAGCCTACTTGCGCTAACACCAGGGATGTAGTGGCCCGTTCTCGACTTTTGGCGGGGCTAAAGGGCGCGACCCTTATTCGCGGGCGCATCCAGCGCGGTTCGGTCCCTTTCTGATCAGGATACCGAAAGTCCAGTTATGAGGATTTTGTTGCCCTCGACGCCCTCATGAACTACTACGGGATACTTGCCATTGAGGGTAGTTGTTAGGGATATTCCAATCGGAGTAGTTGTTTTCACGATTTCATTTACAAAAAGAGGGGTAGTGGAATAAAGCTTTTGTCCCATCAATTGTGCGGGGAAACTTACATTTGGCCCGAGGAGTTTAAGCCAGTCCGACCGACTTTGCGACAAAGAGTGGAGCATTGCGAACCAGAGGTTGAGCCCTGATGCCTCAAAGCTGAGAGTGGCGGGAGATTGGATGAAGGTAGAACTCGGCGAACCTGAAAAACTCATCGTCCCCATCATCTGGGAGTTGGTGGATAGGGTAATTCCTTGCTGAACGAGGGCTGCTGGAGCGGGTACGAGGAGGTTAGGAATTGCCACCGTTGATTCAGTGGGTTGTTTCAGATTTTCAGTCGAAACCGGAACGGTTTTGAGATACTTAGCGGTCACTATGTAACGCGTAGGAGTATAGAACAGTGCCGTAGTGGGCCAACAGGTATCTAATACCACCCCGCCGACCGCACCGAATTTGAAGATTGCGCCCGGGTGGGTGACCTGATGCCCAGTGACCGTGAAGACCATTACCCCGCACGGCACGACGTATTTGATTTCATCGCCGATCTGAAGATTATCGATTTGTGAAAAGAAGCTAACGTCGTGGGCCGCCAGCAGACCGGTGCCAGTTTTACTCGGCCATGGCGTGCTCGGGTCGTGACCTATTGAAGTCTCTAAAGTGACGGGGTCGATACCTTGCACCACCGATGCAAATAGGCCGAGTTTGGGAATGTCCAGGATTCCGGGTCCCGGCTTTGCTGCACAAGTGCTACCCGATGGAGAATTGAGGACTCGCTTTATGTTTTGAATCTGTTTCTTGAGGATGGTTTGCGAGCCTATGGAAGACCTATGGTTCCAATACAATGGGTAGCCAATGCCGATGGCGGCGACAAGTAGCAGGATCACGCCAACGACTAGCTGTAGTATCCTTAGTTTCCTTCTTATGCGACCCTTAGTTGGCCTTGTTGGCCCCTTCGCTGGTGGGGGAACTTCGTCATGGTTGCCTTCCGATGGCGCTTCATTCATTACTTGATGGCTTCCTCCAGCCTTAATTGTAGTGGTCGCAATGGTGGGCCACTAGCTGAAGATCGGA
>JAKCBW010000169.1 GCA_021842145.1 Actinomycetes bacterium | reverse complement strand
AGGTGTCTTGGATATGTTCGAGGACAACGGGAGCGTCACCGTGGTCTCACTCCCACCCCTCCCGTCCAAAGCCATCTACTACCAGCAGTTTGATCCAGCGCTGCGTATTGTGGACCTGCGCTTCGGCGGTAGTGGAGAAGACATCCCGTCGAGGAACATGCTCACAGACATAGAGCTGGACGTCGTCCTTGGGATAATGGAGGAGGTGCTAGCCCAACTTCCGGCGGCATTCTCCTCGATACTCGATATCAGGTTGGGGCAAATAACCCAGGAACAGTCGCTTCAACTCGTCCACGCAGCAGCGATGAATGAGATGTGTATCGTCGCCAAGATGCTACTTCGCATTGATGACAAGCACGACCATGAGACGGCTCTGATCTTGCCCTTCCCGTTACTTCGACCGATGCTGGACCAGCTCGGCAGTCGCGGGGTTGCGGTGGTCGAGCAGAACCTTGGTTTTGCAAATCAGCTGGCGGAAAGGCTGCAAGAGGTGAACCTCGATCTGGAGGTGGTTTTCAAACCGACCTTTTTGTCGTCTGGTCAGATCGTCGACCTACGTCCTGGTGACGTCGTTCGCCTTGCCCACCGTAAGGGTGAGCCTTTGGATCTAGTGTGTGGACCGGTGAAGGTCTCTAAAGTTCAGCCAACGCAAGTCGGTAGAAGGCTGGCTTGCCTTGTAGTCGAGGGGATAGAAGTTGAGTGATATGACAGATGCAATGAGGGGCATAGGTGCGCTTTCGTCCGAGGAGTTGACCAAGAACACACTGTCGGTGCTCTCCAACGTCGAGATGGAGGTGAGGGTCGAGCTAGGCAAAGCGAAGCTAACGGTCAAGTCGCTCCTCTCCTTAGCCAGTGGAGATGTCATAGAGCTCGATAGACCGGCTAATGCTCCAGTGGACGTCTTGGTAAATGGGACCCTCGTGGCCAAGGGGGAAGTAGTGGTGGTCGACGATGAGTTTGGTGTGCGAATCACCGAAGTGGTCGGCAAGGATTCGGACGAATCAAACCATACGGACAAGCACTGATGGGCACGCTATTCATGCTGCTGAGGAGCTTCGTAAGCCTGGCACTGGTGCTTGGGATTGCGCTATTGATCGCCAGGGTATTGAAGTCCCGACAGATTGTCAACCCTTCAAGGTCGGCAAATAAGCCCCTTCAAGCCCCGCTACGGATCGAGGCGAAGGTGCAGACCTCCAAGTCTCATCAGCTACTGGTGGTAAATTTCGACGGCCAAAGGTTGCTCGTAGGTCAGGGACCTGCGGGTATTACCTTGATCTCCAAGGCACAGGAAGAATCCACCTCTCAAGTTCCACTTTTATCGACCGAAAATAACTCTGAGGTTATGAATCTTTCTGGGGTTAGTTCCCCCGAGGATCTGATTCTCAACCAGTGGGGTAAAGGGAAGTTCCTCACTCCGAATCGTGACCTGGCGACGGCAAGGATGTCGTTTTTTCCAGGCCTGAGAGGGCTGCTAAAGAATTAGCAGGCCCAGAGCCGGAGTCCCTTTTGGCTTACAGTCAGTTTTCGTTTTTGCCGAGCCATGCTTCGTCGGCCCTGCTTGGGCTGATCGGCGGGAGTACCACGACGGCGAATCCGACGATCAACCTGAACCTATCTGGAGCATTTAGCAAGCCGAGTTCCTCGGTTACCATCATTATCGTCCTGACCTTGCTCTCGGTTGCTCCGAGCCTATTGGTCATGATGACCGGTTTTGTACGCGTCTCCGTGGTGCTATCGATAACCAGAAATGCCCTCGGCCTATCCGCTGCACCATCGAATCAGGTGCTCGCCGGTCTGGCGCTCTTCATATCACTTTTTGTTATGGCACCGACCCTGTCTCAAATTGACAAGGTGGCGATCAAGCCCTACATGGCTGGACAGATGACTGCGGTACAGGCTTATGATGCCGGCCAGGTGCCATTGAAGACCTGGATGCTCAAGCAGACCAATACTTCTGAGCTCGCACTTTTTACCCAAGCGGGAGGTGAGAAACCCGCCAAGCCTATGGACGTCAGCCTCTCAGCCCTGATTCCGGCATTCGTGCTATCACAGCTCCGGGCGGCCTTCATCATGGGATTCGTAATCTACGTCCCATTCCTAATTATCGACCTCGTCGTTTCCAGCGCATTGATGTCCTTGGGGATGATGATGTTGCCACCGACCCTTATCTCTTTACCCTTCAAACTGCTGCTATTCATTCTGGTCGACGGCTGGACACTGATAGCACATTCATTGTTAGTGAGCTTTAGATGAACAACGCATCAATTATGCAAATCGCCGGTGAAGCTATTTACCTCGTTATTAAATTGGCGGGGCCGATGCTGATCGTGGCATTGGGGGTCGGGATACTGATCTCGCTATTTCAGACCGTTACCCAGATCCAGGAGATGACCCTCACCTTCCTCCCCAAGGTGCTTGCGGTGGGGATCGTAATATTCATATCCGGGAACTGGATGATAGGGCAGCTAGAGGCCTTTACATACTCCCTCTTCAACCAGATTCCTTCACTTATCGCAGGTAGATAGGTTAGATGCAACTCCAGTTGAGCGGACTTGTAGCCTTCCTTTTGGCCTTGGCGCGCTCCACTGGATTTGTGATGATGGCCCTCCCTTTTGCCTCACCGTTGGTCCCAAAGACCGTTCAAGCGGGGATCGCAGCCGCCTTGGCCCTTGGGATGGTTCATATCGCCTCCTCGACCGCACTCCCGCTCGATTCATCGGTGGCATTCATCGGTGAACTGATCATCCAGGCGTTGATGGGTGCGCTACTTGGCTTCATGGTCACAGTCTTCGTCAATACCGCCCAGAGTGCGGGCTCTGTACTAGGCCTATTCGGAGGCTTCTCACCGCCTCCATCGATGGATCCTCTGGGTCTAAATCAGGTAACCGCCTTCGGTCAGTTCTACGAGTTGCTCGCAGTCACGCTGCTATTCAGTTCGGGCGGAGACACGATAGTGGTAGGTGGCCTGGTGCGCTCGATGGGTACTAGCGCAATCACCAATCCAAATCTTGGGCTTGACGTGGTGGTCAAAGGGGTGACGATATTTTTTGGGGCGGCCTTTCAGATTGCGGTCCCGGTTCTCGCTGTAATGTTTCTATCCCAGATAGTCCTCGGCATATTGGTAAAAGTTGCTCCCCAACTCAACGCGATGATGTTTGCCTTTCCCTTGCAGATCCTCCTATCCTTGGTGCTGATCTTTTTGTCTTTGACACTTCTGCCGGCGATCCTTTCCGAGGGTCTTCGCTATGCGTTCATTGCCGAGAGGGATCTGGTAGGGGGCTAGCGGATGTCGGAG
>JAKCBW010000168.1 GCA_021842145.1 Actinomycetes bacterium | reverse complement strand
TATCCCTCCCATATGAGGTCACTACCAGCTCTTGGAGGATCGCTTCACGCATCTCGTTCTGGCTGAAGGTCTCTATCAACTCATCGTCGTCGTTGATGAGATAGACCTGAGCCCCAAATGATCCCCTCGAGGCTTTGGCGACCAACGGGAAACCTAACCTTTTCGCAGCCTCTAAAAGTGTCGTCGGATGATGGGGTTGTGAAGGGTAGGGTCTCGGCAGGATGATCGTCGTCGGAGTTGGTATTTTTGACCGACTGAAGGCGATGTGCATCTCCCTCTTGTCGTCACAAGCCCTGATCGCCTTGGCTGAGTTGGAAACCTTCACCCCGCAAGCTTCGAGTGACTCGGCCAAGTGGACGTCTTTATCGAGGAATAGTGCGACATCTGGCCTGCTATGTGAAACCAGCTCTGGAGGTGATCCTGATCTCTGGGCGACGATAATGTCTAGTGGATTTATCAGCCGTGAATCTAGACCGAGGGCCAGTGCCGCTCGGTGGTGCCTTTCCCCGTGTTCTTCAAACTTTTCCCCTAATTCGGTGTTGGCAACTACCCATATTCTCACATAGCCGACCCTAGGCGCAGCCCACTTGAGCTAGGTTCGCAGCTGAGATAGTTTTTAGGAATTACTTTGGGCGGTGGAAATTGCAGGTAGATATCGAAAGCGACGGTCGCATGCTAGCGGCTTACCTTCATCGGGCCCAAAAACCTCAAAACACCCAAGGCAACACCGTACTGGTCGCCGCCTTTGGCACCCCGGTAGGGACCAACATCTTGGATCGGGGACACCTAGATTCAGAACTCGCCGAACGACTCTCCAATGCGACAAATTCAAACTGCATATCGGTCTCGCTCAGCGGCGTAGGTAACTCCGGGGGTACATTCTCCCTTTCGAACTGGACCGACGACCTCGTCAGCGTGGTCGAATATGCGATGAAAGAAGAACTTGGGTCGCGGGTAGTCCTCGTCGGCTACGAGTTGGCGGCTATTTCGGTGGTGATGGCGGCTATCGCTTCGGAGTCGGTGGCGGGTGTTGCGAGCATCGACCCAGCCCTCTACATCTTTGAAGAGGACTTCGACCCAGAGTCATACCTAAAGCTATTAGAGGGCTTCAGGGTCAACGTGAAAGCCACCACTGCGGCGAGCTTTCATGCCGAGATCGCATCGATTGATACCTTCGAACAGGTGAAAATGCTCGGTCACAAGCCATGGATGATCATCGTCGCACAAGAGCGAACCGAGTCTAACCTAAGGGTATCCAGGGAGCTAGTTGCGAGCGCTCAAAGGGCTGAACTCCACCGAATAATAGCGGCTGGTGACGGATTACGGGCAGACCCGAGGGTCATGGCGATATTCATGGGCTGGTATGACAGGGAGTTTTAGGCTAATTCGATAGGCCGATACTCTAGGCTAATTTTGCCATCGCTTCATCGATAGCCCTGCGGAGTCCCCTCGCTGAGGATTCCGGATTAGAGGATTCGGTTAGGTACCTCACCACGACGAATCCCCTCGCCCCGGCCATGACTAGATTTTCGACCGATTCTGGGCTTACCCCGCCGGTGACGAAGAAGGGCTTAGTGGAATACTTCCTGGCATATTCGAGATATTCGATGGTCGTGCCGGGTCTGCCCGGTTTGGTGGGGGTGGCTACGATTGGCCCGACCGACAAGTAGTCTGCGTCGGTTTGATTTCCCCGTTCTAGCTCCACTGGCGAATGCGTCGATAGCCCTACAATCGACGACTTAGGGAGGATCTTACGGGCCAACGAAATCGGGGCGTCGTCCTGTCCTAGGTGGCAACCGTCGGCTTCGACCTCTAGAGCAAGGTCAACACGGTCATTGAGGATGAAGGGTACAGCCAGCTCGCCACAAACCTTCTTCAGCTCCTTGGCGGCGACGATGACCTGCTTTGCCTCGGCGTTTTTCTCCCTTAGCTGGACGATGTTGACACCGCCCTTGATACACGAGGCAACGAAGCCAACGAGGTCATCTCTGATCGGAGTGCATAGGTAGATCATTCCTGGGTTGGCTACCAGGTCAATTGGGCTACTCGCCAACTTTTTTGTCGGCCTTCATATGGGCTTTGTAGGCTCGCACTCTTAGCAGCGATTCGGGGCTGTCGATGTCGGCCACCGACATGAAGACGCCTGGTTGCCCATAGGGGTTAGCCGCCTCTCGCCACCCCTCGGGCTTGACTTTGAGTTTTTTTGCAAGGAGCGCAAGAAAGATCTTTGCCTTCATGGTCCCGAAGCCCGGTAGGCCTTCGAGGCGATCGAGTAGTTCCTCGCCAGAAAGTGCGCTGGACCAAATTGACGAGGCGTCGCAGTCGTAAGATTCGGCAACGATCTCACAGAGTGCCCACACCCTTTCGGCCATCGCCTTTGGGAATCGATGCAAGGCCGGCTTCTGCGAAAATACGTCCTCCAAGATCTCTGGATCTAGCTTTACGATCGCCTGCGGTTCAAGGGGAATTGAAAGCCGCTGGGAAAGGATATATGGTCCGCCGAACGCCCTCTCCATCGGAATCTGCTGGTCTAGTACCATACCGATTAACAGTGCTAGCGGATTTTCCGCAAGGAATTTATCAGAGGGCTCGTCGCCGGTGAGGTAGAAGGGTTTGTCTGTCACCTAAGGTCAGCTCCCTGGTTTGTCCGAGTTGATAGCAACCTTTCCTACCCTAGTGGAAGCTTTGAAAAGGCCTATCGTCTCTGCAAGTCGTCTCTGCAAGTCGACTTTACGGTGGGCGAATGAAACGACTACCACCTTGCCTCTAGTACTAGGGATTGGGTGGTAGTCGCAAAAGTTTCGCCAACCAAAAGATTCGCCAACCAATTGGCGAAGACCTCAGGCTATCGTCGGATCGATCCGGTCGGTCTCGAATTGATAGTGGGCGATTGCGTCTTTTACCTCGCTAGCGCTCGCCTTGTCTTCAAGGTAGAGGGCGTGCAAGACGGCAATTACAATGGCCGCTTCGTCTATCTCAAAGAACCTGCGTAGCCGTTCCCTCGTGTCTGACCTGCCGAAACTGTCGGCCCCAAGTGAGACAAAGCGTCCGGGAACGAAGCGAGCAATCTGGTCTGGGACCATCTTCATGAAGTCGCTCACCGCGACTATTGGACCCATCGAGTCTGCGAGTACCGACGTCACGTAGGGGACCCTCTCGGACTCTCCTGGATGCAGACGGCTGTATCGCTCCGCCTCTAGGGCCTCTTCTCTTAGTGCCTTGTAGGAGGTAACAGACCAGGTGTCTACGGAGATACCCCAGTTCTTGGCTAAGGATTCCCTCGCTGCCCTAGCCGCTTG
>JAKCBW010000167.1 GCA_021842145.1 Actinomycetes bacterium | reverse complement strand
TCATAGGGAGTTTCAGCTCCTTGAACTCTTTCTACGCCACCCAGGACTCGTGTTGAGTCGAAACATTATCCGAAGTGCGGTCTGGGGGAGTGCCGATGCGAAAGACGTATCGGGAAACTTGATCGATCAATATATCGCTCATCTTC
This sequence comes from Actinomycetes bacterium, assembly GCA_021842145.1. Taxonomy (GTDB): domain Bacteria; phylum Actinomycetota; class Acidimicrobiia; order Acidimicrobiales; family Acidimicrobiaceae; genus JABEUN01. The sequence continues at coordinate 3,185 of JAKCBW010000167.1, read as the reverse complement.
GTAGAAAGATCGATCAGCGGTCGGATGTGAGCAGCATAGAAACGTTGAGTCGAATCGGCTATCGGCTGCGAAGTGTCGAGAGCGATTGATGCCAATAAGGATTCGACTGTCCCTCATCGTGGCACTTACAACTGCACTTCTGTTGGCCGTAGGTGGAGTAGTTCTCGAGGCAAACCTCGGCTCGGGGATACGAGGAACTCTAAAAGACTCCCTGCGCCAGAGTGCCCTTCGAGTGCAGGCTGACCTGTCTAAGGGTGTATTGACCCTCTCCAAACCTGGCCAGTTACCCGTGGTCGTCAAGGACCAAAACATTGTTCAGGTGCTTAGCCAATTTGGTCAGGTAGAGTATGCCACCGAGACCTCCGGGGTCGTTCCGCTTCTCGGCTCCACAGCGATTCACAACGCGCTAAGCGGACCCCAATTCAGCGATCTTCGTGGGTCACCTAAGACCCTCCTGCTAGCTGAGCCGACCTCTAATGGAGGGGGAGTGTTAGTAGTGGGCTCTTCGATGGACGAGGTTAGTGACGCAATTGCCAGGGTTCGCGACGGGCTGCTCGTAGGAGGACCAATCCTGGTCCTGCTGGCGGCCCTAGGTGGATGGCTCTTGGCTGGTAGGGCGCTTAGACCAGTCGAGCAGCTCCGAAACGAGGCCGAGAGGATTTCGACGGATATTGGCGAAAATCGCCTGATGGTAGCGGCTACTAGCGACGAGGTTGAACGCCTTGGTTGGACCTTCAACGGCCTGCTCGATCGAATCCAAGGAGGGATGATACGCCAGAAGGAGTTCGTCTCGGCCGCAAGCCACGAGCTGAGGACTCCCATCGTTGCGCTCAAAGCGGAACTCGAGGTTGCTCAGCTTCCGGGACGTTCCATTGATCAACTGCACGATTCGTTGGACGTGTTCTCTCTTCGTTTGGAACAGCTGAGTCGCTTGGCAGAAGATCTACTGCTCTTGGCCCGTGGCGGGGAGCAGGCCCTAGGTCTCGATCTGTCGCCACAGCCGCTAGAGCCTTTGGTTGCACAGTCACTGCAAGTATTGCGGAGTCGAGCGAAACGAGCGGGTGTCTCGTTGGTCGTTGACGGAGATTCCACCGTAGAATCCACCGTGGACAGCTTTCGTTTTCGACAGGTGATGGAGAACCTGGTCGAAAACGCGATAGTTCATGCAACCGGCAGCCCATTCGTGGAGGTATCACTCGATCACGGAGATCAATTCGCGGTGATCGAGGTCAAAGATCTAGGTCCCGGTTTCCCGCCGGACTTCCTGCCGAGGGCCTTTGACCGTTTCAGTCGAGGAATGGCTTCGCGTCCGCGCAGCGAAGGCGGTGCTGGGCTTGGTCTTCCGATAGTCCGAATGTTGGTGGAATCCCAGGGAGGGACGGTTGAGATCGCAAATCGCCCAGAGAAAGGTGCCGTCGTCACCGTCCGCCTTCCGCTAAGTCCACAAATGGTTCCCCGCAGTTCTACGTTGACGAATACCGAGCCCGAAATAGGAAATGGCAGAGAAATAGAAATGGCCGAAGGGAAGATGTGGTCGCTATGAGAGTCCTTGCACTGGCTAAACAGGTACCTACGCTCGACTCTTTTATCTTGGCGGATGACGGACGGATGCTTAGGGTGGGTATCCCGTTGGAGATGAGTGCTTACTGTAGACGCGCAGTAGCAAAGGCCGTAGAGATAGCTCGTGCCTCAAATGGCCGATCAATGGTGGCGTCGCTTGGTCCTCCTCAGGCGGAGGCGATCCTGCGAGAATCCCTCGCCTGGGGCGCCGATGAGGTGGTACTTTTAAGCGGTCAAGAGTTCGCCGGTTCAGATACCCTGGCAACGGCCCGGGCACTAGCGGCGCTCGTTGAGTTGGAGGGCCCATTCGACCTGATCCTCGTGGGTCGTTCATCTTTGGACGCTGAAACGGGCCAGGTGGGTCCGGAGTTGGCGGAACTTTTGGACCTGCCTTTTGCTTCGGCGGTTCGCCATCTAGAGATAGACCCAGAGATGAGATCAGCCAGGATCCAGTGCGAAAGCGATGACGGGTCACGAATCATGAAGGTCTCCTTGCCTGCGGTCATGGCGGTTGCCGAGCGTCTTTGTGCTCCGGCGAAGGTCTCTTCGGAGCTCTGGCAGGAGATCCCTTCATCGTCGGTCCGCAGGGTCTCAGCCGCCGATCTTGGTCACTTTGGACCCTGGGGAGCCGTAGGTAGCCCAACGAGTCTTGGGGAGTCCAAGTATTTGGAGACGAAGAGAAACGCACTCTGTTTTGATGGCCCGCTTCAAGATCAGGTCGAAGCGGCTATTTATGCGCTGAATCTACGCGGTGTGTTTGATCGATCCACCGTGGTCAGCGATGGGCCGGTCATCTGGAACGAGAAGACCTGGGATTCTGGTCCGACAATTTCGGTCCTTTGTGAACCCGACCGCCCCCAGTTTTCTCAAGAGCTTCTTGGATCCGCCCTCGCTCTATCTGTGGCTATCAAAGGCCGGATAGCCGCAATATCTGCCCAGACGGAGGATCTAGAGGAGATGCGGAGCTGGGGGGCAGACGAAGTGGTGCGGGTAGAGGGTGGCATTGTCGAAGAGGATTTCGCTGCTGCGGTAACAGAGTGGGCGAGGTTTCAAGAGCCAGTGGTCATGCTCGCGCCCGCTAGCTACTGGGGACGGGAAGTAGCTTCACGCATCGCTGCCTCACTTGGAGTTGGGCTGACAGGTGATGCGATCGATCTTGAGATCGACTCCGGTCGCCTCATTGCCTGGAAGTCGGCCTGTGGTGACAGCCGGCACGTGGCGATACTCTCCGATTCCTCCCTGCAGATGGCGACGGTGCGGCCTGGTGTTTGTCGTTCGGCAAAGGTCCGTCCAGGTGCGAAAAAGGCCGTCTATAGAACCGTTGTCGCCAAGAATAGGGGACGTATCCAAATCGAAGCAGCCTGGCGAGACGACGACTGGGAACTCCTGGCGAAGGCGGATGTTGTGGTCGGCTTTGGCGCAGGAGTAAAAGAAGAAGATTACGGGCAGATTCACGAGTTTGCTGCTGTCTTAGGAGCTGAGCTGGCTGGTACCAGAAAGGTCACCGATCTCGGACTGCTTCCTAAGTCGCGACAGATTGGCATCACCGGCAGAAGTATCTCGCCGAGGCTGTATATCGCAGTCGGATTGAGCGGAAAACTCAACCATATGGTGGGCGTTCGAGG
>JAKCBW010000166.1 GCA_021842145.1 Actinomycetes bacterium | reverse complement strand
CATTACCGCTTTAGGCTACGCAACTGAAGCTTCAACGACTTTGTTGAACGCTAAACCAGCTGCGCCCACAGCATTTGTCCGCCCGAGGTCTACCTGGAGTGCGGGTATCCATATTTTCATACCGCTATTTTCATACCGCACTTTATTTACCGCTCATCATTCGAACGCATAGTTATATTCGTCGGCCATAAAACACTCGGTATTCCGCCAACGGCTCTTTTCAACTCGGAGGCAATTTGCGAACCAGAGTCGACATTTGACCAGGTCATGATAGCGCCACTGCGGAGATCAAATGGGTCTATTCTCGTCTGTCCTGGCAGACTCAAACGATGTCACGACACTTAGCTACGACGGGCGATTCCGACCGCGGCTTCTGCGACTATCGGCTTTATCTCGATTTCAACCAGACCCGCTCCCTCAAATATTCGGCGCCAAGCGCTCTGGGAGATCGGCTTCTCTTGGAGTCTAAAAACGAACCTGCCGACATTTTTTATGATCCTCCACCAGCCGCCCGGTCCACGCTTTACGAATTCGACCAGCTTGGAGGAGATGATTGCCCTGTCTTGTGGAGTCAGCCCGCGACCGAACATCATATCTCCGATTACTATCTGCCCACCTGGCCGGAGCCATTTCGCCGAGCTCTCGATGATCTTGGCCTTCTCAGGGTCCGAGAGGTGGTGCAATACGTAATTCGATACAACAAGGTCAACGGATTCCGGCGCAAAATTAAGGTGTTGCAAAGCTCCCACCTGGGTCTCGATATTCTTGAGTCCCAGATCCTTCGCCTTGTTTTCGAGTATCTCTATCATCTTCGGGGAGATATCCACGGCGATTACCTTCTCGAATCGCTTCGCCAGTGGCAGCGCGAGTTGGCCTGAGCCACAGCCGAGATCGATCGCGGTTCCGGTCTTTGCGGGATTGGAAAATTCCAAAACGGCCTCGACCACCCGATTCAAGCCGGGATTCTCCATCTGTTCCCACGACTCGGCCCTTTTGGTCCAGATCGCCTTTTGGAGGCTGAGGCCGATTTCTGAAATCGCATTTCGCATCAGACCACACTAACGCCTGTTTGGCGTGACCACTAAGGCACAGAGGGGGGCGCCCTTGTCGAAAACTTATCTCGGCTAGCCGAAAAGACGCCGTCCAAGGTACTGTCACCTGCGAAACGGGCAATGAAACGGGCAATGAAACGGCCAGTTCACTGAATTTTTTCAAACTCGACACCCGTGGTTCATCGAAACTGCACCGTTCGTTCGCTATCGACCACAAAGGTGTAGGAATAGGAGAAATGCCGTCTCCCCGCTCGGTATCTACAGCCACAGACGGTATTCAAAAGCCATAGTACAAAGGGGCAGTTCAGGTGCCAAGCGACGCTTACGAGGTCAGCCTCGAATCGGTGAACAAGTTCTATACCAAGGGCAAAAGGGCACTTTGCGATCTCACGGTAAAAGTAGAACCCGGGGAGTTCGTCGTACTGTTAGGTCCATCTGGCTCGGGTAAGTCGACACTACTGAGGTCGATAGCCGGCATCGAAAGAATATCCTCAGGGACCATCACAATCGGAGGGATCCCGGCGTCTTCGGGGAGTAACTTTCACCTCCCACCCGAGAAGCGCGGCCTTGCGATGGTATTTCAGGACTATGCACTCTGGCCACACATGAGGGTGAAGGAAAACGTGGCGTTTGCGCTGGGAAGAACCAAGTTGGCCAGATCTCTATGTTTAGCTGCGGCCTTGGAGATGCTAGAGAGGGTCGGCCTATCCCGCCAGGCCGACAAGTACCCAAATGAGCTTTCGGGAGGTGAGCAGCAGCGAGTCGCACTCGCACGGGCGCTCGTCGCTCAGCTCGGTCTAGTGCTTTTCGACGAACCCCTTTCCAACCTCGACGCAGACCTACGAGAGCGGATGCGGATCGAGATCGGAAGCCTCGTAAGGACCAGCGGAGCTACCACACTCTACATCACCCACGACCAGAGCGAAGCATTCGCTCTCGCCGACAAGATAGGCGTGTTAGAGCATGGAAGGCTCGTTCAGTTCGACGTCCCTGAATCTATCTACAACCAGCCTGCGACCGAATTCGTCGCTCGGTTCACCGGGATCTCCGGAGAGATAAGGGCGATAACCAAAGAACCGGTCGCACCGGGGATAATCCAAGTTGCGATCCCACACTCGAGCGGAGGTCGGATTCTCGCCAAAAACCTTTCAAATGCGCAGGCCGGGAGTGAGGTATCCCTTCTACTTAGACCTTCGGCGCTTCGAATAGTGGACGTCAATGACACAAATGCCAACCTGGCGGCTCACGTCACCGACGTTGCCTTCCGTGGTCGAGGGTATGACGTAGCCTTGAAGCTTCAGGATGGCAGCCACCTGAACTCGATATACTCTGACCATAGGATGAAGCTCAATGAATCGGTGGGTCTAAGCATTGACCCGGTCGGTTGCTTTGTATTCGGGGGTAGGGCTGCTTTGATGGATCCACAATCCGTGCCAAGGTACTTTCCCCTAGACATGAAAGAGACGGTCGCTTGAGTTCCTCGGTCCTTTTTATAGCGGTATTTCTTGCCTCAGCCGTAGAGGCCGTAGAGGCGCTCACCATCGTGTTGGCCTCTGGCACTACAAGGGGGTGGAAGTCGACATTCCAAGGGGCCGCTGCCGCATTGGCGACGCTGAGCGTCTTAGTCATTGCCTTTGGACCCGCTCTCGTCCACTATGTGCCGATCAAAACCCTCCGGATAGTAGTCGGTGGCCTGCTACTGATATACGGCCTTCAATGGCTCAGGAAGGCCATTTTAAGGCAAGCTGGTTTTAAGGCAAAACACGACGAAGACAGGATCTACAAAGAGAAGGTTGAGGAACTCTCTAAAGTGCCTAAGGCGGTCGGGTACGACTCAATCGCCTTTACGGTCTCATTCAAGGGTGTCTTTCTCGAAGGTCTCGAGGTCGTGATCATAGTCTTGACCCTGGGAACGAGCGCACACCAGATCGGCCTCGCAGCCATGAGCGCACTTGCGGCGGTTCTGGTCGTCTCCGGCATTGGTGCCCTGGTCTCCAAGCAGCTATCAAAAGTCCCAGAGAACACCATGAAGATGGGAGTCGGGCTGATGCTAATCAGCTTCGGTACCTTCTGGTCTGGAGAGGGGCTCGGAGTAAAGTGGCCGGGTTCCGACCTGTCGATCATCTGGCTAATTCTTCTCTACGGTGTAGCCAGCGGGCTGATAATTACCTATAGCTCCTACCTTCGGAACTCAATGATCAGGGCTAAGGGGTCGAAAGCGTGAAATACATAGTCGCCTTTTTCAGGTTCTGGTACGACTTTCTCATCGGCGACACCCCGGAGC
>JAKCBW010000165.1 GCA_021842145.1 Actinomycetes bacterium | reverse complement strand
CGACTAAGACGGACTTGGGCTGATTTAGCGTGTTGGGGATGAGGGAAGTCGTAGTCATCGTCGGTTGTGGTGGCTATCTCATTCACTCCCCAGTCAATCCCAATCACACGCCCAATCACACGCCCAATCACACGACCAATCGCCCGTCCGTTCTTGGGGAGTGGCTCGTGTTTCACCGTAACGACGAAGCTCGCCCACCAATGGTCGACTTTGTCTTGGTAGATCCGCACCGAAGAGGGTGTCGATGGCAAGGGACGCCCTAGCTATCAGGTAAGTTGTCGCTACAGTCGGCGGTGCCCCGTTAGAGATCATCAAGCAGTACGTGGCCAATCAGCGCAACGTTTGAGCGCAGGTCTCAGGGCTTCGCCCTGGTGGGGCTCTACATCCCCATGGCTAAAGCCAGGGGCATTACGCCCCACACCCCATGCTGGTAAATTACCGGCTACTTCAAGCCACTGCTAGTTTGAACTCCAACTTGCAATCTGGCCCACCAAGACACTTTTGTGACATCCACTCCGCCCTGAGGAGTGAAACTTCTGGAGACGGCTGCCTTCGACTGGCCAATTCAAGAGGTTGACGCTTCACTGAGTAGCTTTGTTTCGTCATGTCGGGTTTCGCTTACAATGTCCGCCACGTCTTGAGGCCGCATATCCTGCGGCGAGCATGTTCTTAGCTGCATCTAGGTCAGGCATTGTCTAGATCAGACATGGTCGATGTGCCCACAATTATCACAGTCAAAGACCGCTTGTCTCTTGCGGTTCTTTTTATTCGTGTATCCACATTTGGAACTATGCGTGCTTCAGAAAGCGGGGTGGGCAAAAATGAGTTCGCCAGGGATGGTGGCGTTGACTACTTTGTCGGCCAGTCGCTGGCGGAACGGTGACCTTCCCGGAGCGAGAATCGACCTATTCGGGCCAGACTATTGCTTTCCTTTCTTCCTTGGCTTCTCAGCCGTACCCATATCCGATCTGGTGATGTTCTTGACCTTGAAGTCCTCTGGGGCTATCAGGTCTCAGTCGCTATCTCAGTGTCTGGCGCCTCAGACGCATCGGCTTTCGAAACCTCCTGAAGGTTCGTATTTTCAGCCGCTTCTCCGCCAGGTATGGTAGATTCCTCCCCGGTCTCAAGTTCAGCGACGTCGTCGGGTTGGTGAGTTAGCTCGGAATCGACTGGTTTTCCGGAATTGCCTGACTGAACTATTCGCCTCTTAGCGTCAGGATCCAAGGTATTCTCGGCCCTCGCAATCATTCTTCCAGCGCCGGTCAATATAGATAGGACGCTATTTCTGGCTGCCTCCAACTCTGAAACCTCTTTGAGTAAAACGTCAACCTTCTGTCGGGCGTCATCAACGTAGGAAGTTCGCAGCTCCTTGGCCCTAGCCACAATTTCGATACCCTCCTGGCGAGCCTTCTCGACTAGTTCTTCGCTCTGGGACTCTGCGTTCCTCACCAGTTCCTCAGCCTGCTTCTTAGCCCGAAGTATCAGATCTTGTGCGCTCTGTGACGATTCCAGTTGCAGGGCCTCCGCTTTTGCCTCGGCGTCTTCCACGATGCGTTGAGCACTGCGCTCAGCTCTTTCTCTAATCGCATCCGAATGGCTCTCGGCTTGAATTCGAATCGCCCGCGCAGTATCGGACGCTATACGCACCACCTCCGCCGCCTGCTCCCCGACCATCGAAGGATCCAAGATTGAGTCCTCTGGTCGACCTCGAAGGGTGCGTCTATGAACTTCAAGTTCCGAACTTACCCGGCTGAGCATCGACTCTAAAACTGCTACCTGGGCGGCCACCTTTCCCAGAAAGATCTTCACTTCTTCCCTGTCATATCCCCGCCTAGCAGAGGGGAACTCGGCGGTGGCAATTCTCTGAGGAGAAAGGCCATCCTCGCGGTTACTAGCTGCATCTAAAGACATGACTAGATACTAAACCAAAGACCGCCTAGGGAAGTTTCTCAACCGCTTGGACCGCTTGAGTTAGCGAAGATACCTCGACAACCTTTATGCGGCCGGCATTGGCCGCGAGGGCCACCTTATATTCCTGTGGAGGAACAAGAAAAACCTTGGCACCTCCTGATATGACGGTGAAGGTCTTTTGGCGAACCCCTCCGACATCACCAACCTGGCCCCGAGAGGACATGGTTCCAGTCGCCGCCACCACCTCGCCTTTTGGCACGGTAATTGCACCAAGTTTTTGCAGGATGCCCAAAGCAAAGGCCAGTCCCGCCGAAGGGCCCCCAATCTGGCCGGTCGAGATTTGCACCTCGGTCGGCAGGTAGTAAGCCGAACCCAGGTCAAACTCTATGCCAAGTAATGGTTTTGACTTCTTCTGAGGATCCTTACCGAGTTGCACCGTAATGTTTTTAACCGTGGGATTGCCTGCACCCACAACTTGCCTCAGCACCTCAAGTTGGACCATCTGGCCGACCTGCAAAGTCGAAAACACTTTCTGGAACTTGGCAATAGTCGGGGTTGTTTCGCCATTTATCGCAGCAATGATGTCACCAGCCTGGAGCTTACCGTCGGCGGGTGTTCCAGGAACTACCGCCACCACGTACGCCCCCTTAACCGTTTTCACCTTTTGGCCCGCGTAACGAAGAGCGGCCACGGTGGCGGTAAGCTTCGCCGACTCCATCTGAGAAAGTTGAGAAGAGGTGAAAGACTGAGTAGAAGTGCTGCCGACAATTTCTGACGCCGGAACATAGTCGATTTTGGAGTTGAGGTGATCGATGGCCCACAAAAAAGGTGTCAACGGACCGAGGGTGACATCGGTCATTAGAATCTTCCCAGAATACGCCCTAGGCCTTACGCCTTGCAACTGGATGATCTTTGCAACATTCTGGGTCTGCCCAGGAGCTATGAAATATGTGCCAAGATCAAAGAAGCTTCCCCATGCGATTATGGCCGCAAGAATCACGACAATTGGCAAGAGGAGCCATTTCCTTAAAGACATATACCTTCAGTCTGATTTTAAAGATAAAAGAGTAGTAAAGACCCAATCTATGCGAGCTGAGAATTTATCGGCCGCTTTCGTCGTCATCCCGATCGTCATTCAATTTCCAAAGGACACTGCTGCCCGGAGTGCCAAATCCAATCGCATGGATACGATTTAGCGCATGATATATAGGGGTCATCCCTTGCTAGAGCGGCCTGTCTTAGAATCAACATCTCGAACGGGGTTGCAACAGTTGTCGCAGTGATGCGCTATAACAAGATCTAATGAATTTACGGGAGTGGGAGCTGTCTCAAGGTATACACCCGCAGACGGCATATAGGTGGTATAGGGCAGGGAAGATGCCCGTGCCAACCCATCGCGTAGGCAACGAACTTATCCTTGTCGGAGACTTGGAAT
>JAKCBW010000027.1 GCA_021842145.1 Actinomycetes bacterium | reverse complement strand
ACTCGGCTGAGAGTACTGGAGAAGTGGATTGAAAGATAAGTGGGCACATCGCCGCCACAAACCTCGTCAAACTAGTCCGGCGGGATGCGGTGCTCTTTCGCTGAGCCTCCTATGGGAAAAATGCTGTAGGATTCCTGGCTCGGGGGGCCTGGGTGCCCAGCGGGCACCCAGGGTCTTATGTCATCAATACCGACCGGATTGAAACCGGTCCGGATGACCATCACGGCCTCAGTATTCTCTTCCATTCGACTGGTTAACCCGCAAACTTCGCGAGAATACCTTTTTAGGGACTCTTCTAGGCGGTGTTCGGGTCTCGCAGCGGCTACAGAGCAGTCCATAGTGTTCCACGTTGGATCGGCGGGCTGAAGGTCTCGACCATGTTTTTTGACCAGAAAGACCAGTTCGCTCTTGGCTGACCCGATGACAGCGTCCGCTTTTCCGTAAGCCATGGTCGTCTTAGCGAGAAATTTAGCCTTGAAGACTTTCGTAGCGATCTGGTCATGGTTCATCACAGGTGGCTTCGCCCTTTTACCGAGTCATCTTGCCCTAGTCATCAGGTTATTTGTCAAGTAATCATGGGATAAGTATTGGCCCGCCGGTAGCCGATAGAAGCCGACTGTGCTCGCTTGGCCTTGGGGTCTGTTCATCTGTCGTTGGTAGTGGGTGAGGTGGGCCTGGGCTGATTTAGCGTGTCGGAAATGGACGAAGTCGTTGCCGTCGTCGGTTGCGGTAGCTATCTCATCTGCTCGCCAGTAAATCCAAAATACACGCCCGTTCTTGGGGAGAGACTCATGGCTCACCAGAACGACGAAGCTCGCCAACCAGTCGCCTGCGGAGACTCGGAGGGCGCAATCGCAAATAAAGCCTATCGAAGACCAGCCGCGGTGTCGGCAATCGGCGGTTGGCAAAGGCGCCAATATTGGCACGGTAGCAGGAAGAGCGGATGTAGACCGGCGAATATGTCCGCCGTAAGCGAACTCGAGAATCTCGGTCTTTTAGTCCAGGGAGATCGTCATTTAGTTTGCCTTTTCAGAGTAAGCGCACCCAGTGCGAGGGATAATGGTATTGCGAATACCACCACCGTCAAGTCAACGCTTGTAGCGAGATTCCATGTCGTACTCGAGGCCGTTCTGGAGGCGCCATCAATGGCATAGGACAAGGGGAGTAAGTCGGAAAGAAACTTGAGGGCTTGTGGCATCTGATTACGAGGTGTGAAAATTCCAGAAAGTAGCATCTGGGGAAATATGAAAGCAGGTAGAAACTGCACGGCTTGAAATTCTGAGTTCGCAAAAGCACTAAGTAGCAATCCTAGCGAGGTGCCCATGAGCGCATCAAGCAGCGAAAAGAGTAACAGCATTGCGATGTTGCCTTTGGTGGTTAGCTCGAGTGGCCCGAATGTGACTAGTAGTACGAGCGCCACCTGTATTACAGCCAAAATCCCAAATCCGAGCCCGTAACCGGCGAGTATTTCGAACTTCGAGATAGGTGAAGTTAGCAGGCGCTCGAGGGTTCCAGACATCCGCTCCCGTAACATCGAGATGGAAGTTACTATGAACATGATCGTGAACGGGAACAAGGCAATCAACATCGGGGCCAAATTGTTGAACTCAGCTATTTGTGCGCCAAAGAGGTAACGAAGTAGTACCATCAGTAAAAGTGGGACACCAAGGAGCAGAAGGATGGTGCGGGGATCGTGCCTCAGCTGCTTTAAAAGGCGCTTAGCCGTGGCGAAAACACGACTAGAACTCACTTTTGACTCGCTTTGCTAGAGCTAGGAATGCAGAGTCTAAATTGTCCGATTCCGTAGAAGCTTTAAGCGTCGCTGGTGTTGAGTGGAACATTATTTTTCCGTCTCGAAGAAGTACCAGGTCATCACAGCGTTCAGCCTCATCCATTACGTGACTTGAAACGATGAGGGTACAGCCTTGGTTAGCTAGCTCATGGAAGTAATTCCAGAGTTCCTCTCGTAAAAGTGGGTCTAATCCAACCGTGGGCTCATCTAGTACAAGTAGTGATGGCGAGGGTAGAAGGGCAATGGCTAAGGAGAGGCGAGCCCGCTGACCTCCTGACAGGCTCGATGCAAGCTGCTTTTGAGCTCCAGCAAGCGATACCGTCTCTACGACCTCGCGTAGCCTTGAATAGGGGAGCGAGAATATTGACCTGAAGTAGTCCAGGTTTTCCATAACGGTTAGATCTAAGTAGACGGCGGGGGATTGCGAGACGTAGCCTACTTTTCTACGTAACTCTTTGGCTCCGGCCGGTAGGCCCATGATGGTGATCGTGCCTGACTCGATCCGTTGGACGCCTACCAAACAACGCATTAGGGTGGATTTACCAGATCCACTCGCCCCTAGAAGTCCAATTACTCTTTCGCCGTGGATTTCTAGAGTTAGGTTGTTCAGGACTAGGTTTCCGCTCCTGCGAACGTACAGTCGATCGATGTCAAGTACCGTTTCCACCTGCACAAACCTAGCATGGGTATATTGAGCCCGTACCTTGGTTTAAATACGGGCCAGGTCCAGCGAGACGAATGAAATCCGTTGTGTGCTCCATTTATCCATTGTCGATTCTGGTGAATTAGCCAGAGCAGATCTTGATGTCCGACTTCCGCTAATCCTTGCCAAGCAGAGACCTAGCCTCCGCAATTGTCATATCCGGCGATGGAACAACGAGGTCAGACGGAGTCAGGTCGGTGTCTTGGAGTTCGACCCCCGACTTGGCGAGCAGCTTCTGGAGGCTGTCTGCGCACTTCGCGAAACTTGCCTCGTCGCCGGAATTAATTGCCGTTTCCATGGCTACATCAAGTCCCTCAAGAGCAGGCTTGATGGAAGAAGGTACCCGATAGCGAGTGACTCCTGCGATCCTTACAACCAGGTTGTCTTCATTGCCGGATGGAATTGCAGCCCCGACTTCGCCAGCCGCCTGACCGGACTTGGCTTGCTCAAGAGATGCCTGTGAATTAGGTGCGGCAGTGCTTTGGGTAAGTCCCAACTCGGCCTTCATTTGCTCCAACTGAAGGTTGATGTTTCCCTCGCTCGAATTGGCCATCAGGGCCGCTTCTATGTCGTCCTTTGGGCCACCAATAGCAATTTGATCCAGGACCCCACTGTCTGCCAACTCACCAACGGCGGCTGACCTTGCCTGAGCCTGGGTGATTTTTTCCTGTGCGCGGTCCATCATCAAGGTAACATCTGTCATATGTTCAGAAAGGCCGGTCAGATTTTCCATCGCCTGAGTTGAAGCCTTTGCAGCGGTGTACTGGGCTTTCATTGTCTCTCGTTGCGAACGGAAAAGCTCTAGCTTTGACGACAGCTTTTGAGCGGTGGCTTCCAAGGCTTGCTCCTGTCCTTTTAGCTGCTCAATCTGTGGGTCGAGTGCCGTCACCTGACCCTCAAGACTCTGCGCCCTTCCGAGGGCCGTTTTCGCCAGGTCCTCCTGGCCCTGTTGCAGCGCCTGCCTTGCCTGCCCCTGCAACTTGTCGTACTGGGCTTGCAGCTGAGCCCTCTGGGCTTCGAGCCTCTTTTGGGAAGTCAGGACGTCGGCGATGCTCCTGCGCACCTGCTGAAGGTTTTCTAGCATCTTTTCATAAGAGAGGTCAAGCGCCTCAGTTGGATTTTCAACTTTGTTGAGGGCGGTATTGGCCTTCTGTTGAAAAACCTGAGACATCCTACGGAACAGGCTCATCTGGAAACTCTCCTAAATCCCTGCGGCTTTATCCGAAATAGTCCGCATCGCACACTCATAATGTAGTTTGATCTTAGAGCTTGTTAGGTTCTAACTTGGAAAGTTATTGGAACAGGACTCAATTGCTCTGGTAAAGCAGAGGTGGCGGTGGGTGATGCGAAGGTCGTTTGAGGCCGCGCTCGTCGCCTGGGACAGATGGTGCCCTTCCTTGGGTCGAGGATTCAACTGCTTCGTGGACCCGTGGTGCTGCTAAGTATTGTCCCTGTGTCATTGGTGCAAGTACTCTTTGGGGCTTCTAGTTTGTACTAAGGGAATAGAATCCTTTGGTTGCCCTCTAGCGATACAACAGAGGTGTTCGCAGTTTGACATTCACAATGCAAGACCCCAGAGTAAAGGCCTTCAAGGAGACGATACTGAGGTTTGATTACTCGTTGGTCGTAGTAGTCCTCGGCATAGCGACCATGGGAATCGTCATGGTCTACTCGGCTACTAAAGACAAGCTGGCGGCAGCTGGCCTAAGTCCACAGTATTACCTGCAAAGGCAGGCGATATTCGTGGCGATCGGTCTCGTTGTGATGATAATTGTATCGTTGATCGATTACTCCAAGCTTGCGAACTTGTCATACATTGCCTATGGCGGTATTTTTCTTGCGCTCTTAGGAGTGCTAACTGGGATAGGCAAGAGTGCGCTCGGGTCTCAAAGGTGGTACCAACTCGGACCATTCCAACTCCAGCCCTCCGAATTTGCGGCCCTAGGGATGATTATGGCCGTCGCCTACTACTACGAGACGCACCAGGGCGAAAGTAGCTTGAAAAGTCTGGTGACGGTGTTAGTTATGGCGCTGATACCGATGGGATTGGTCATAAAGCAGCCGGACATCGGTACCGCTCTGATCATGGGGATAGTGCTGGCTGGGATGTTGGTGGTTGCCGGTGTCCCTCTACGTTATTTACTTTTGCTTGGCATTGGTGGAACCCTCGCAATCTTTCTCGTGGTTCACTTTGGGATTCTTAAGCATTACCAGGTTCAGAGGTTGACGGCGTTTTTGAACCCGAATAAAAATGCCCTTACCACCGGGTACAACTTGACTGAGTCAAAGATTGCAATCGGCTCGGGATCTCTATTTGGTAAAGGACTATTTAACGGTCCACAGACGAACCTCGCGTATGTTCCGGAGCAGCAGACGGACTTCATCTTTACAGCAGTGGGCGAGCAACTCGGCTTCATCGGTGCAGGGGCACTGCTCATTGCGTATGGTTTTTTATCCTTTAGAATTTGGTCGGCGATGAAGTCTGCCAGGGACCTTTTGGGTAGGTTGCTTTGTGGTGGCATCTTCGCGCTAGTCGTCTATTCGGTTTTCCAGAACGCCGGCATGACGATGGGAATCATGCCGATTACCGGTATTCCGCTTCCGTTCATGAGCTACGGGGGATCTGCTACCGTTGCTTTTTCAATCTGCATGGGTTTCGTGCTTAACGTCGGAATGAGGAGAAGCCGTGCCGAGCGATACTAATGCGTCAAAGGCGGTAGATGATGGGATCGATACGAAGCTTACGCCTGGTGATATCGGAGAAGGATCGGCAATTCCGGAACAAGTTGAGGCTCGAACGGAATTGGGTGCAGAGCGCCTCCCGGAGTCAGAAGACGTTGACAAAGAGCCAGTTGCATTATTTAACGAAGCTTTGCTGAATGTGCCTTTCCGGGAGGTTGAGCTCGATTCGGCGTCAAAAGTCGAGAGGCTCAGGCCGGCTGAGGTGCAAGATGTTGGGGTAGCGCTACCGGAGACCCACGCCAGGATGCGCTTGCGACTCACCGACGACCACTCTCAGCAAGTCGATATTCCGATCTCTCTGGAACAGGCCTCCGCCCTATCCGCAGTGGTGCGAGGAATCAAGCCCCCGCGGCCTTTTTCTAACATGCTAACTTGTGAGATTCTAAAGGCATATGGGCTTGTTATCGAGTTTGTGGCCATCGTCGGAAGATCGGGCGGGACATATTTGGCAGAAGTCACCTTGAACTCACCGAGCGCTGGGCTCAAGAGCTTCCCAGCTAGGCCTTCGGATGCCGTCCTCTTGGCATTAACCCAGAGTCCGAGGGCACCAATTTTGGTCGATAGGCTGCTGATTCCCTAACTGGCTTTGATTCTGGTTCGCGGTGTCAAATGTGGCGACGCCCTCTTGTTTGACTGGTCCGATATTCTCAGTAACAGCGCGATCAGAACATAGTTTGCCACCAAACTGGAGCCTCCGTATGCGACGAAGGGGAGGGTAACTCCAGTTAGGGGAAGCAATCTGGTTACTCCGGCCATGATGAAGAAGGCTTGCAAGCCGAGTGTCAAAGAAAGTGCGGCACCGCAAAGCGATGCGAACTGCGAGTCAGCTCGCCGGGCGGCCTTTAGGCCGAATCCAACCAGCAGGATGAAGAGGAACAGAATTGCGGTCGTGCCCAACAGGCCCATTTCTTCTCCGATGGCGGCGAAGATAAAGTCCGATGTCACCACTGGAATCAGGCCTGGGTGACCATGGCCGAGTCCAGTCCCTGAAATTCCGCCAGAACCAAAGGCGTACTGCGCCTGAACTAGCTGATATCCGATTGTCAGGGAGTACTTCCAGGGGTCCAACCAGGTGGTAATTCGCTCACCCACCTGCGAGAATAGCTTTGATGCGACAAATGCTCCAACGCTGAAAAGGATGCTACCAAAGATTAAGTACCAGCTATTCGAGGTGGCGATCCAGAGGGCAAATATAAAGACCAAAAAGATTAAGAGGGAAAAGCCCACGTCCCTTTCGGCGGTCATTATCAATAGAGAGATTGCCCAGGCCACTAGTATCGGTCCGCCTGCACGCAAAGCGCCAGATGCCTTCCGGATGTGAAATGGCGAGAAATCGCTCAGTACTTCACGTTTCTCAGTCATATACGATGCAAAGAATATGGCGAGCATTATCTTTGCTGCTTCTACGGGCTGAAAACTCAGCTGACCCAAGTGGATCCACAATCTCGCACCATTTATGTTCTCACCGATAACCGGTGCTAGCGGCAGAAGGAGGAGGACTACACCGCCAAGCATGAGGAGGTATCGGTACTTGTCGAGAATCTCAATTTTAGGGATCAAGGCGAGGGTTAGCACAAATCCCAGCACACCGACCGCACTCCACAACGACTGCAGGGTTGCTTCCGCCGGATCAAGTCGTTGGATAAGAACGTATCCAAAGGCGTTCAGAAAACTGATTATCGGAAGTGCCGTCGGATCGGCGTTTGGAGCAAAGACATGCAAGGCAAGGTGGCAGAGCAAAGGGAGCACTAAAAGCCAGATTGCGCTTAGCGGAACGTGCGTTGGCATGGTAGAGTCGAGCCCTACCTTGGCTAAAAGCCATGTTAAAGACGCAATGAGTTCGGCAAGAATTATCATGCCAAGTTCGCTACGCCTCCTTCTGTTCTTCAGGGAAGGTACGTAGACATTGTCTTTAAAGTTGCTTTTAAATTGGAATTGCCAACTCTTTGACGCTTTGTGTCGTTCATTTGCTCTGATGGTCTGCACTATCTAGGTAGGTTACTATCTATGAGTTCAATAGACAGAGCCCAAATAGCATCTTTCGGCACAGCAAGGTTTTATAATCGCGAACTTTCCTGGCTGAGCTTCGGCGAGAGGGTTCTCGAATTGGCGGATGACGCGAGCTTGCCCCTCCTGGAACGGATAAAGTTTCTAGCTATTTTTGGAAATGGACTCGACGAATTCTTTCAAGTCCGAGTCGCTGGCCTGAAAGATCAATTGGCGGCAAACCTAGGCGTTTTATCTACCGATGGCCTCACACCAAGGGAGCAACTTAAAGCGATACGAAAGCAGCTCGTTAGAATACTCGAGCGTGCCGACACCACTTACGACGAGATAATCCGTGTCGAGTTCCCTAAAGTTGACCTAAATCTCGTCTCATGGAGCCAGCTAAGTTCCCAAGAGAAGAAGTTTATGTCCGGGGTCTTTTTGAATGATGTATTTCCCGTTCTGACACCGCTTGCCGTAGACCCCTCGCACCCCTTCCCTTACATTTCAAACCTCTCGTTAAACCTTGCCGTTGTGGTGAGGGATCCCGATTCAGAAGGGGATCACATAGCTCGAGTTAAGATTCCACCGCTATTGCCGAGGCTGATTGAGGTCAAAGAGGGTGAATTTATCCCTTTGGAAGACCTCATTGCATCTCACCTTCCAGCCCTCTTTCCCGAGATGGACATAGGGGAGAGCTACGTGTTTAGGGTTTCGCGCAACGCTGACCTTACCCTAGAAGAAGAGGAGGCAGACGACCTTCTTTCGCTTGTGGAACTCGAACTACGACGACGGCGCTTTGGTAGAGCCGTCAGATTAGAAATCACCGAAGACGCCAGTGATGATGTAGTCGAGTTGCTCGTGAGGGAATTGGAACTGCACGAAGACGACGTCTACAGGACGAGTTCTCTACTCGACTTGTCTGGTTTGTGGGCGATTTATGACGTCGACCGACCTGAACTAAAGCAGATGCGGGCACCCCTTGTTACGCCATTGGCCCTGATGTCCGAAGGACTCCCTCGTCCTGACATTTTTTCTGCAATCAAAGAGCACGACCTACTTCTGCACCACCCCTATGAGACATTTACTGGAACCGTCGAGATGTTTGTGGAAGAGGCGGCGAGGGACCCAGAGGTACTCGCAATAAAACAGACCTTGTACCGGACCTCTGGGGATTCGGCGATTATCGGATCTCTGATTAAAGCCGCTGAAGATAACAAACAGGTTGCGGTGCTTGTCGAACTGAAGGCGCGTTTTGACGAACAGGCAAATATCGGCTGGGCGAAGAAACTAGAGCAGGCGGGTGTACACGTGGTATACGGCCTGGTGGGGCTGAAGACCCACATGAAGGCGATCCTGGTGGTACGGCGGGAGCCGGAAGGACTGCGAAGGTACTGCCACATAGGCACGGGAAACTACAACGCAAAGACTGCTAGGACCTACGAAGACATCGGAATGCTTAGCGGCGATCAGAGGCTCTGCGCCGATTTGAATGAGGTTTTCAACTACCTGACGGGATACTCAAAGCGGCAATCTTATGAGAGGCTGATCCTTGCACCAAACGAATTGCGTAGTCGGATTGTCGAGTTGATCCGTTCCCAAGGTGAGCTGGGCGAAGATGGAAGGATCCTGCTGAAAGTTAACGGCTTAGTAGATCCAGACATCATCGATGAGCTTTATGCAGCTTCTATGGCGGGGGTAAAGGTCGACCTGTTGGTGCGTGGGGTATGCGCACTGCGGCCGAGAGTTCCTGGACTTAGCGAGAACATCACGGTTAGGTCGATCGTGGGGCAGTTTCTCGAGCATTCGAGGGTCTTCTGCTTTGGAGGAGTAGGTGGCTCGGAGCGTCAACTATTTTTTGGCTCAGCCGACTTGATGCAACGTAACCTTGATCGGAGGGTGGAGCTCCTGGTACCCATTGTCGATCCGGCGATCGAAGCTCGAATTGTCGAAATTTTGACTCTCGACTGGTCGGACGACGTGCAGACGTGGCAACTCGACGCCGACGGGCAATGGGAACGCCTAGAAAGAAGAGAAGGACGTTGTGCTCAGGCGCAGCTATCGGAATTGGCGATTGAGAGGTCGCGGACGATGATGGGAAGGGCGTAGCCGTGGCTATCGAAAGGGAATACAAGCTTGACTCATCTGGAATCCCAGACCCCCTAAAAGTCGAGATAGGTACCGGACTTTCCAAAGTCGCCGAGACAAGAAAACAACAGCTTTCCCTCTACTTCGATTCGGCAGGCCTTGATCTGGGGCGCTTGGGGATCGGATTACGCTTTCGCACCGTAAATGACGAACCGATAAAGGGCGTTTGGACGATGAAGATACCGAGAAACTTCAACTCGGCTGGAGCAACACAGCGAGAGGAGATTGAAGTTGAGGGGGAGCGTGGCGAGATACCTGGCCCTATACGAAAGGTACTTCAACGCCTTGATCTGCTCGATTCGCTAATTCCAACTGTGAGCCTAAAAACCGATCGAACCAGCTTCAAAGTGGCAAGGGACGGCGTGAAGCTCCCCATAGAGATAGACGTGGACCTCGTCGAATTTCTCGATGGGTCCATCTATCGAGAGGTGGAGATCGAGGTCCAAAAAAGGGAGTTTGACGACGTGGCGGCGTCCATCGCTGGGCGTTTTGAGTCGGCTGGGGGTATTCCAAGTAAAAAGACGAAGCTTGAGAGGGCTACCGAGAGGTCCCCGTATGGGTCATTAGCCGAGACGATTCAACCCGACCTCACATCCTTAGAATTTTGGTTGAGAAACGGCCTTCTTCTTAGTTCATTAATGCTTAGCTCGCTTGTTGCCTTGCCCGGAGAAGTCGAGGCCTTCAGTTTTAGGGGTGTCGTCTGGGAAGCTGTTTGCTACCTTCGTGCCCTTGTGAAGGAGAGTAGCGAAATTGAGTTGCTTCTTGATGAGTATGCTGAGCTTTCACTGTCTATATCGGAAGGCAGGGATTTCATAGCAAGCGGCGATCGCCTGGCGGAAAGCATCTACAATCGCTACTTCGCTCTATATGGATCGGAAACTTCGGGGCGTGACCCTCTCAAAGGGTTGGACCTTGGTGCCGTTTTGACTTGGGACGACGAGTATTTACGAAGCTTGCTCGCATCTGTCAGAAAGCTAGACGAAGTATTCGATTCCATAGATGGCGATCCAGGGTCTATCACCACGGATGATCGGTTCTCATTGCTAGTCGACGAACTGCTGGATATTGTCATCGGTGCAGTACCGATAGGGATGGACATAACTCTCGCAAAGAGCGTTGCCGAGTTTTTTGATCTAGCGGTTGGTAAAAAAGCATCGTCAGTGTCGTCTGGCACTACTACCAATTTCCAGGCACTTAAGATAGCCGTTTCGCAGATGCTGAAGGATCTTGAACTTCTCGAGAGGACATAACTTGTAATGAATCCTTCTGGAAATGTTCCAAATGCCAAGGGTCCGGTGATAGCGGCATTGGATTTAGGGTCAAACTCATTCCATCTCGTTGTGGTAATCGCTCGACCAGACAGGAGCTTCCATATCGTTGCATCGGAGAAGAGAATGCTTCGGTTAGGTGAAGAAGTAGCATACTCTGGTTCGATTTCGGCATCGAGCATCCAGAAAGCGGCCAAGACCGTGGCCGAGCTTTCAAAAATTGCTGAACTTGCTGGCGCTGAAGAGACGGTGGCCTTTGCAACCTCAGCGTTTCGAGATGCATCGAATTCCGAAGACGCGCTCGATGCTATTACGCAGGTATCGGGGGTACACCCACACGTCATTTCTGGTGTACGTGAAGCTCAGCTTATATACCAAGCCGTGAGATCGCATCTAAGCCTCGAGCCGTTTCCGGCTTTAATATGCGATCTAGGTGGTGGCAGTCTCGAGCTGATCATAGGCGACCAGAGACAGAGTTACTTTACTTCGTCTCTTCCGCTAGGGGTAGGCCGGCTTAAGGCTAACTTCTCTGGCTCAGATCCACTTACGCCCAAGGAGAGGGCCTCCCTTGTAGGTCATATCCACAAAGTGATGGATCCGGCTATCTCCAGAATTGTCGACTTCGATCCTCGTTCGATAGTCGTCTCTTCGGGAACCTTTGGTGCGCTACTCAAAGTCGCAAAGGTCTCTCGAGCCCCTTTTGGGACCGATGAACAGTTCGACGACGAACCCGTTGGCGTCAAGGAGATCCAAAAGATTGGCAAGAGGCTCCTTGCTCTCGGCACTCAAAAGAGGATGGCCATTGCCGGTATGGATCCAAAGAGGGTCGATCTTCTTCCTATCGGTTGGCTTGTGTTAAGCGAGATCCTTTCCGCCACCAAGGTGACCACCCTTCGTTATTCGGACTGGGCCTTGAGGGAGGGGATAATACTGGACCTTCTTGAGGCAAGAGAGGATTTCGAATTCGCATTTGATGCACACGACCTTCGAGAAGGGGCGGTGCGGGCATTAGCCGAGAAGTTTCATGGCCTAAACAGCCACGCCCTCAAGGTGCAGGAGTTTTCAATCCGCTTGGCCGAGTCCCTAAGGGAAAGGTTAAAGCTAGATTCTTCCGACATTGAGCTGCTCGGATATAGCGCGATACTCCACGATATCGGAGAGTGGATAGCACAAGAAGATCACGATAAGCATTCCGCTTACTTGGTGGAGACCAGTCCGCTAAAGGGCTTTTCTGACCTTGAGAAGTCCATGATCTCCTCCATCGTGCGTTTCCATAAGAGGGGAACTCCAAAGCCAGCTGACTACCAAGCATTCCAGAAACTTCGACCCTTGGAGCGATCGAGGGTGCTGATTTTGGCTGGAATCTTGAGAATCGCTGACGCCTTAGACCGTTCGCACGCCAGCGTAATCGATTCACTTAGCGTTGAGGTCACACAAGGATCTTTGACGATCCTTGTGGACACGAAACAGGATATTTCGATGGAAATAAATGGCTTTCGCAAGAAGAAGGGGCTCTTTGAGGAGCTAACCAAGATGGATGCCGAGATATACCTCAATTCATAAGGTACGGATCGGGGAGGTGATACGCACCCAGGACCGGCGTTGCCATTCACTCAGGATGGCCCTACAACCGGTCAGTCGGCAAAGGGATCAATTGGTTTTGGCTTGGGAAGTATTCGTGGGTCTATGACGTCTAGTTCCATTGTCTCGATGGGCTGAGGCTGTGGTCCTTTAACCTTCAGGCTAACATAGGCGGCTGCACCCGCTGGTATAGGGATCCAAAAGTTAAATAAGCGATAGCTGATGACCGAAAGAATAGCTATTCCTCTTGGGATTCCGAATCCCCCAAGAAGTTTGATTAGCGCCGGCTCTATAACTCCGAGTCCGCCGGGTGTAATGGGGATAGCGGCTAAAACATTGGCTAGACCGTAGGCTACTAGCAGCGAAATGGGATCAATTGCACGACCAAATGCCAAAATCATCATCCAAAGTGATGCCGCGTCGGCGAGCCAGTTGATCGATGCCCACAGGAGAGCGCGCCTAAGGAGGTCTGGATTCTGCCACAGCTCCTTGATCCTTTCGCCTATCCTTACGAAGATTCTCTCAGCCGAACCTGGCTTCAGGTATGGTATTCGACGACCTATCTTGGTAACTAAGGCAAGGGCCCTGGGTTGGTTCTTGGTGAAAAGTATCAGAAGTAGCGCAAAGGAACCGATTAGCACGATTCCCAGCAACGCCACCACGGCGTAAATTGGATCAAAGCCGTTAAGGGGAATCGAAATGATCAAGGCTAGCCAGAGGATCATATTGAGTATTATCGCCGACCCGATACCCTGAATCGCAATCGCAAATCCAGCGTCAGTAGGAGTGACTCCAGAACTAGTCATGAGTCGCAACGAGATGCCAGTTCCAGAGGCCGAGCCTCCAGGTAGCACGTGGGATACTGCGAGAGACGAGAGGTCTATTCTAAAAAGCCTCCATACCCCTGGGGCGGGCCTTGGAAGTACCGAGTGAGTGAGGCGAGCATAGGCAATTAGGGCGAATATCTCAAGGCCCACCGACGCTGCTACCAGGGCATAATTGGCCCCTCCAAGAAGGTTTAGCGTTTTTCTAGGACCAGCGATATTTGGAACAACCAAATACTCAATGATGAAAAAGACGACCGCTCCACGGATGCCAAATAGGCCAAATCGCCTGAGCAATTTGAAGAGGCTCGATCGGGTTGCCTTTACACTCTCTCCGCGCATCTTGTCCAACTGCTGATCCTGCATCACTTCTCGCTCAAAGACTAACCTTAACCCCAGAAAGATCTAGCGTCAGCGGGATCTTTTCTATTCTGAGAGACAGCTTAAGCGGACACGATAGTCCAATGCCTTCTAAATTGGTCTGGTGATCCGCATTGCAAGGTAGACGGCAAGAAAATAACCAGTGGAGCTTTATTAAGCGGCTTTTGGTGATCGAGGGACTCACCGCACTGACGTTGCTGCTTGTGGTGGTTGCTTGGAATCTACGCCACCTTGGTATCGAAGTAGTAGTTGCTGTCGTGTTAGCAGTCATTGCAGAGCCAGCAGTTCGGGCTTTGAAGCGCCTTGGAATGAGGCGGAGCATGGCTGTGCCTGTGGTCTTCGTAACCATTCTCGCCCTTGTTGCGCTATTGATATTCGTTCTTAGTCAGCCGCTATACAGCGCTGGCGCCAAGCTGATCAATGAGCTCCCTAATCTAGTGGCCCAAGCGCAATCTAAAAAGGGACAGCTAAGTGGATTGATCCATCGGCTCGGTCTCACCCAGTATATTGATGCCTCGTTATCGAAATTGGCAACTTTGGCGGGGAGCGCCGCCAAGCCCGCGTACCTTGCGGCGAAAGGCGTCGTATCGACCGTTGCGACACTCGCAACCATCTTCGTATTGGCGATATTTGTCGCACTCGAGGCGCCCGAGCTAATTAAAGCCGTGTTGGGACAGTTATCTCCGGCTATATCTAGGCGAATATCTCTGATGCTCAGCGAAACTAGCACGGCGGTTGCGGGATATGTTGCTGGCAATGTTTTCACTTCGCTGATTGCAGGGATAGTGATTGGCCTTACCCTCGGACTCCTCGGGGTGCCCTTCGCTTTTGTGCTAGCGGTCTGGGTGGCGTTCGTTGACCTTGTGCCGCTAGTAGGTGGGCTACTCGCCGGTGTTCCAACCGTCATAGTTGCCTTTCTGCATTCCCCGCTGGCTGGCCTTGTTTCGCTCGCCGTATTTCTGATCTATCAACAGATCGAGAACCATCTTCTAAGCCCACTGATCATGTCGAAGACTGTGAAACTTAATCCACTCTGGATACTTTTAGCCGTTCTTGTCGGTGGCCAGCTAGCTGGCGTAACGGGGGCACTCATTGGAATTCCAATAGCTAGTGCACTTCAGGTCGTATCGCGAAACCTTTGGCGTTGGCGCGAAGAGACCAAGCAACCCAACTCGCTGGAGGATTTAGAGCTAGAAACTCCACAGCGCGCAGGCGATGATATAGGAGCTCATGAGGAGGACTGAGTCTCCCTAGTGAGTCTCCCTAGTGGGTCTCCCAAATGGGTCCGCTTAAAGATGAGCGTGTGGGCTTGCTGCCCGGGCACCTTTGGTGGAAACTAAAAACCGTGATCTGCGAGAGGAACGAGCCTGAGCTTGTTTTGAGCGCAAACCTCAGTAAGTTCAGGTAAAGCCGCTAAGGTCGCTCTAAAAGACCCAGGATAGCTGGTGCAATCTGAGTCATGGAGCAAAACCGTGCACCCGGGTTCCAGGTTTGACTTAAGGTCCTTCATTACGCTTGAAGGTGTCGCCATTTTGCGCCAGTCTCGGCCCCAAGTTCCCCACAAGACGGTGCGCAGACCTAGCTGGGCAGCAGTCGCAAGGGTTGGCCTGGTGATCACGCCATAGGGAGGACGAAAGAAAATCGGAGCGCTCAAGGCTATTTCGGATACCGTGGCGTAGGACCGCTCCATGTCATAGCGGATGCTCCTGGCGCTGCGAAAGAGATGGTTACGGTGCCAATTACCGTGCAGGGCGATTTCGTGCCCTGCATTTTGGAGTTCTTGTAGGGTGTATGGGTATCTTTCTGCCATTTCGCCCAGCACAAAAAAGGTGGCCTTCACGCCTAGGCGTTCTAGTTCTTTGATAAATAGTGGCGTTGATTTTGGGTCTGGTCCGTCATCGAAGGTAAGCGCAACGCTTGTCGAAGATCCGGTTCCCAAGAGATATGGCCACAGCGATCTCCTCAAAGGAGGCAAAGAACTGAGTGCTGGGAAGGAGCGGTAACCGCCTTCGGTTATCAGGACGCCGGCTGCACCCCTTAGGGCCAATTTAGCCGAGATGCCAGCTTTAGAGCTATAGCGCAAAGACCGTCACCTCAATCGATCGTGGAGGCTGCGGCCTGGATAAATCCCTGTTGGGATAGTCTCGCCTGCAGCACTTTGAGCTTGGCGATCACCTCGGCCGGAGTCATTCCGGTACCGTTGATCTCATAGACGCTGCCCGACTTGAACCTGTAGTTGGAAGGGATCTTGTTGATGAACAGGGCGTGCACCAGGGTCTGGTGGTGAATCGATATCCACGCCAAATCGAACGAGTTGACCTGCTCCTGGGGGACATAAATAGAAACCGACAGTCCAGTTATGGTGTCTAGGGTCTGCTCGGATGTAGAAACCGCGTTCGAAGGCATGAAAAGGTGTAGCGCAGAGTTGCTTTCCCAGCCGCCATTCAGGATGTCGATGCCATCTCGCGCTATTTGTCGCACCGCGGAGGGATCTGCGAGGGCGAGCTGCCCGGGAACAACTACTGCCGTCTCGCTTTGGAGTAAGTATCTAAGTAGCTGTGGATCGGCGATGTTGGAAAGTCCGGGTTTGATGACAACGTAGGCGAACTTGCCAACTTGTGAAGCCTTATCGACGTTTAGACCATCAGAGCTCAGCGCATTGGCTGCGAGATTGAACGCAAAGAAGGCAACAAGGGCCGCAGCTCCCAGTGATGCGAGCCTCCTTGGAATCGTGATTAGGTCGCTCTTTCGAACGAGCCCATAGTGCTGCCTCGAAGCGCGGACCATGACTTCCTCAACTACCGGAATGAGTCGATCGGTAAAGAGGCTACTTGCCCGCCTAGCGAGTAGTTCGTGACCCGTCGCGGCGGACTTTATAGCATTGGAAAGCTCCTCTTTGCTCTTCGCCCAGATAGTTACGCCCGCACGCTCCATATGAAAGATGTTGTATCTACCGTGGCCCGCTATCGGGCGATAGCTGACTACCGGTACACCAGACTGAAAGGCTTCCATAGCGCTCAGCCCGCCGGCATTTTGAATGACGACATCTGAGGCCGACATCAATTCGGGCATTCGATTAGTCCAACCGAAGATCGTCCCAACCCCGTTCCTCTGGAGTCTGTCCGCCAGTTCGGCATTCCGACCACAGACAACTACTGGATGGACATCCTCGATTTCAGAAAGTTCCTCTACCGTCTGCTCCAGGGATCCGACGCCCCAAGATCCTGCGACCACAAGGACTATAAGTTTGTCAGGCGGTAGCCCCAGGCTTTCTCTGATTGGATCGGGGTCGGTCGACCTTTTAAAATTTGAAGCCACCACCGGTCCGATA
>JAKCBW010000164.1 GCA_021842145.1 Actinomycetes bacterium | reverse complement strand
AGTTGTCGCTACTTTCGGCGGTGCCCCGTTAGAGATCATCAAGCAGTACGTGGCTAATCAGCGCAACGTTTGAGCGCAGGTCTCAGGGCTTCGCCCTGGGGGGATCTACATCCCCATGGCTAAAGCCAGGGGCATTCCGCCCCACACCCCATTCTGGTAACAATTCCATGCGACAGAGTCGAAACCAAAATCTCGCTGTTTCGTCGGATAAAGAGGCCTTACCAACGAAAGTAGTTCACGACACCTAAGGGAATCGCGAAAGACTCAGGAACGAATCGCGAAAGAGCGGAAATATTCACACTTCGATGCAGGCACCAGTCATCGCCTTCAGCCACTTGAGATAGCCAATTACAAGGCCTCAAGTGGGAGTAACCGCGCCTTGTAGAAGGTCGAGGGGTCCGATGGCGGCTTCGGAACCATAGGCTTCGAGTGGGCGGAGCTGGTCTGGGTTGATTGATTCACCAAGGGCCGAAGACATGGTTTGATTGGAATGATTCCGCATGCTTCTTAATGATTGGAGAGGCCATATCTCGCCAACGGCAATTAGATATCTGTAGGACAACCACCTTGGGTGGTGAGCCATGCATTGTCGCCAGTTCGCTAAAATCGCTATCTCTCGTCACTATGACGAAATTCCTTTCGCCGGCGAACGACCAAATCTCTAGATCCTTTGCCCCTTCGAGTCCTACGAGGCTCACGTGAGGACTTTACGGAAAATAAGGCTCCAAAATCCCAAGCATCCGACGTGATAGATTTTCATCCAAGAGGAGCTTCAAGCAGTGACCCTCACGCTGCCATGTTCTCGTTCAGCTGCATAGGCCAGACAGGCCAAGATGTCCTCTGGTACCAATTCGGGATAGTCTTCGAGGATCTCCTCATGTGCCATACCTGAAGCCAGCATGGAAAGGACATCGTAGACCGTGATACGCAGCCCTCGGACGCAAGGCTTGCCGCTTCGCTTTCCTGGTTCTATAGTCACGCGTGAGCAGTTATCGATTTCGATTCCTCGTTCCGCTAACTAGAGATGCTCTCCAACTACTACTGTATCTGCTTGACTTTCACTATGCGACACCTACCTCCAACCTAAGCTGCCCTCAAATTTAGCATTGCTATCTCTGGACAAACACACCCTGCGATCAGGGACGTCGCGCCGATTATGTCGATCCAGAAACTTCTGGTTGCGTCGAAATGTCGTCGGGTCAACTCCATCCCAGATTGTCCTGAGTGCCACGTGGCAAAGGCATCGTCGATAGTGATTGAGGAGTTTCAAGTAAGCACTGGCTCGACCATCCGTACTGGCTTCTCTTCCTTTCGGTAATTAGCCTTGCGAATTCTCGATCAGCTAATCTCCTCGCACCACGAAAGCGACCGTAAAACTACTTGGCTAGGAGGTATCTGGCCAAACCAGAAGTCGGATGCCAACCTTCTGTCAATTCCTCACAACTTCACAACCGTTGTTGGTCCTGTGGTGCCATTTAGACCAGTCCAAACCACGTCCCATGTTCTTACCTAGTGGGCGCTGCCGGGCTCGAACCGACGACCTGCTGGTTGTAAGCCAGCTGCTCTACCAACTGAGCTAAACGCCCCTGAAGCGCACATTCTATGGGGTTATTCGTCTCAAAGTGTCGCCCATTCCTTCGAGCTTGGAAATCAATTCACCAGCCAGCTCTGCTGAATTAGCCGCCAACACCCTTCGCCGAGTCAACAAAGTGTCCCCGAACGACTCCGAAATGGCTGGTCTCTCTTTTGGATCGAAGTAGGAAACCACTCCACCAGCCTCTCTCAGTATAAGTTCCGATCCCATATAGTCCCATGGCGCAAGGCCCGCCCAGCTAGCATCCAGAAATGCGTCTCCGGCGCCCGTCGCTACCATCGCCATCTCGAGGGCAGCGCTACCCAGGGCCCGGTACTGCGCCCAGCCCAGATACTTCTTGACGTGGCCGTTTAGAAAGACAATCGACTTTGCCAGCGGTTTGGCCTCGACTTCGAGCTTGGCGGTCCATCGGTATGAGCCAAGCCCCCGGGCTGCCCAAAAAAGTTCGCCTATTGCAGGTGCATAAACTACCGAACATATGGCACCTTGCCGATCTAGCAGGGCGATCGAGGAGCACCACAACGGAATACCCCTGGAAGCGTTTGTAGAGCCATCTACCGGATCAACGACGGCAAGTAGGTCACCTTCAATAAAGTTCGACCCAGACTCCTCAGAATAGATTGAAACGCCAGCCTCACTCAGAACCTCAATAGCGGCGTCATCCGCTACCACATCCCCGATGTACTGTCCTTCGTGCCCAGATGCTCCTCCCCAATCGGACCAGTTCAATGCGATCTGGCCGGCGGCAAAAGTCGCACGATAACAGAGGGCTAAACCATCAATGATGTCCTCGTCGGCTCGGTTCCCAAGCACCTTCCTGAAGATTTCTAGGTCAGCAGCTTCGGTGGGAGTTTTACCTGTCATCTCCACTCACGCTATCTGGAAAAGGATAAAAGTCGTCTTGGTACTCACCTTTGGTGTTCTAGTCGCCAACTGGCCCTCGCCCGATCCTTGGCCTCAGCTACGATCGGAGCAGAGGGGAACAAGAACTGTGCCAAAAGCATCGTCGAGCTGACCAGCGGTGGAATAAAGCACCGCTCTTGCGACTTGAGGTGCAAATTCAGCATCTCCGCTTGCTTCTCACTAAGGGAGAAGACCGCCCCTTTATGGGCCACGCTCCATAGGAGGTTGAGGGGAAAGGGTACGAGCGGGGCCTCAAGGTATCCTACGGCTTGTCGAGCCACCTCACTTGAGGTAAGGGTTTCAAAATCTGCTACCCAGTGCCTCAGCGATAAGTATTCGAGCGGCAGATCGGACTCCCTAACCCCGAGCAAAACCGCTACCTTAGACATCTCGACAAGATAGCCGTTGATCTCCCCAGGAGTGGTAAAAGGATCGAATAGCTCGTGGACTACTGCAATCGACTCGACGAAGGCATTGTGAACATAAGCGAGTTGGAGCGGGTCCCTTGCGTCGTAGCTCATCTTAGTGACCGGGTCCAATCCCTTGACCCTCGAATGGATTCTGTTTACCTTGTCGATCGCTGCGAGGGCGTCATCGGATGGGGCGAAACTGACGGTCTGAATGAACTCTATCGTCCTACTAAGCCTGCCAATGGGATCCTCTTTATATCCGCCTGCTTCCTCGACCGCTGCCATAGCCCTGGGTTCGAGTGCTTGGATCATGAGCGCCCGAATCCCACCCACAAGGGACACCTTCGAGGAGTGAAACTTCCAAACTGTACTTTGTGGACCAAAAAGACCGAGATCCAAATCCTCACCCATCCCGATTGCCGAAGTAATCACACTTCGGATCAGTGTCTTCAGTTCTCT
>JAKCBW010000163.1 GCA_021842145.1 Actinomycetes bacterium | reverse complement strand
CCGATCTTTAAGCCCATCGGAACCGTTATAAACCATGTAGGCGAGGGCTCTCGCTACCACCAGGGCATTTCCGAAGTGGGAATGCACCCTACCTATGGACCGACTTGGTACTTCCCATCCAAACTTACCCTCGTCATCCTTCAACCTACACGCTTTGGGCCCGGGCAGAAAGTCGGCTAGCGCGCTAGACACAGCCACCGGACCCGAACCCGGACCTCCGCCACCGTGAGGTGTTGCAAATGTCTTATGGAGGTTTGAATGAACTACGTCAAAGCCCATATCTCCAGGGCGCGAAATGCCAAGAATAGCGTTGAGATTAGCGCCGTCGTAATACATGAGGCCACCAACCTCGTGAACCATCCTCGCAATTTCGGTGATCTTTACCTCAAAGAGCCCCAATGTGTTCGGATTAGTCATCATCATTCCGGCGACACTGTCATCGAGGATCTTGGCTAGTGCTTCAGTATCGACCAACCCATTCTCGTCACTCGGTACGGTAACGACTTCAAAACCGCTAAGGGTCACAGACGCCGGGTTGGTTCCATGAGAGGAGTCAGGAATGATTATCTTGTTGGCTTTTGAACCTGCGTGCTCGAGAAAGGCTCTGATTAACAACAGCCCAGTCAATTCACCGGCCGCCCCTGCGGCTGGCTGAAATGTCGCCGCCTTCATACCAGTAATCTCGCAAAGATACTCTTCTGCCATCACAAGGAGCTCCAACCATCCCTGAATGAGGCCTGTTGGTGAAGCAGGATGAACAGCACTTAGACCCGGCATGCCGGCCACATTGTCTGCAAACTTTGGATTGTACTTCATTGTGCACGACCCCAGAGGATAGGCCCCCATGTCGACGCTATATTGCCTCGATGCGAGCCTAGTGAAGTGACCAACTAAGTCTCGTTCCGAAACCTCGGGAAGTTCAACGTCCGTTGAACGCAAAAACTTTGACTCGAGGATCGATGCAGGGTCTAGGAGGTCAATCCCCGAATTTCTAAATGACGATGACTTGCGGCCCGGAACTGAAAGTTCGAATATCGTTGGTTCAGTATCTGAGCCAACCAACGGCGACGACGAGGCTACGCCTCCTCCGGGTAGATCAAAATGTCCTGTCACTTTGCCACAACCTCCCTCAAGGCTTGCAAATAGTTATCAATTTCAGACCTGGTACGTTTCTCCGTAGCAGTAATTAGAAGTGCTCCTTCCAACGGCGATTGCTCATACCCTGCCTTGATAGCTACCCCAGCTAAAAAACCACGCTCGGCCATCTGTTCAACCGTCAGAACAGCATCAACCGGCAGCTCCACCGCAAACTCCCTAAAAAAGTTCCGATTCAGCACCTTTACGCCTGGTATCAAAGAGACTCCGTCCGCCAGGTACCTGGTTGCTGAAAAGCAGCGCCTGGAAAGTTCGAGGTACCCCGATTTTCCGAGCCATGATAGATAGATTGCCGCCTGAATCGCTATCAGGGTCTGATTTGTGCAGACATTAGACGATGCTTTTTCCCTACGTATATCCTGCTCCCTCGTTCGCAAGGTCGTCACATAGGACTTTCGCCCTTCAATGTCGACGGTCTCGCCAACAAGCCGCCCAGGTACCGACCTTACGAGCTCGCTCTTAGCCGAAAAAAGACCCAAATAGGGGCCGCCGAAGGAGAGCGGAACGCCGAGCGACTGGCCTTCAGCTACGGCCACGTCAGCTCCCAAAGCGCCTGGAGACGCCAAGGATGCAACAGACACTGGGTCATAAACCACCACCAGAAGCGTCCCAGAAGCCTCGCAAAGCCGCTTAGCCTCCTGCAAATCTTCGATCTCCCCCAAGTAGTTTGGGTACCCAATGCACAGTGCAGCTGCACCATCGAGGTTCATAGCGCTGAGGTCGGTCGAACACCCACTTAGACCTACCTCGACTACTTCGTGGCCGCTTCCCCGAGAGTATGTCTTGATCATTTGCCGATAATTGGGGTGTATTCCTCGTGAAACCAGTACTCGAGACCTTCGAGTATGGGCACAGGCCAAATTTACAGCCTCGACCAGCGCAGTTCCTCCGTCATAGAGTGATGCATTGGTCACATCAAGTCCGCTCAGTCTGGAAATGAGGCTTTGATACTCAAAAAGTGCCTGGAGTACACCTTGGGCAACTTCTGGTTGGTAAGGAGTGTAAGAGGTTACAAAGGCCGACTGGCTGGCCATCGCCATCGCAGCCGCCGAGGCATCGTGATCATATGCCCCTGCACCGGCAAAACAGATCAGATCCCTACCTGTCGGGCGGTTCTTTCTGGCAAGGGAATCCATCAAATCCAGAACGTCGGCCTCTGAAACGCCGACGGGGATAGATAGGTCGCCATTAAACCTAGCACCGTCAGGTAGGTGATCGTAAAGGTCGTCGATCTCCTGCAAACCCAATGTCGACAGCATTTCTGCTATCTCAGCATCGGTATGCGGAACAAAACTTCCCACTAAGAGCCCCCTTCGACAAGAAGAAAATTACTACTTTGTAGATTTGTAAAAAGGATAAGTCGTGGTAACGGCTGGAACTCGTCGTCCTCGCATGTCCACTTCAACCTCGACATCCAAGGCCATCGCTGGCTCTAGCAAAGCAAAACCTATACCGCACTTGAGCAAGGGGGAAAAGTTACCGCTTGTCAGTTGCCCAATTGCTCGTCCTTGCAGATACACCGATGCACCTTCACGCAATGGCTGGCGACCAGCTGAGCGTATTCCGAAAAGCCGATAGCGGAGGCCACGCTCCTTCCTAGACTCGACGGCTGTCTTTCCCCTGAAATCAGGCTTTGAATACCCAACTACCCAGTCGAGGTTAGCCTCGGGGGGTGAAACGCCCTTTTTGAGCTCGTGACCATGGAGAGGAAGTCCCGCTTCCAATCTCAAGGTATCCCTAGCTCCAAGTCCGGCAGGAACGACACCCGCCTGCAGCAGATCTTTGAAAAACGAAGAGGCAAGTTCAGCCGGTATATAGCACTCGAACCCGTCTTCTCCGGTGTATCCGGTTCCCGCAGCAAAGCAAGTCTTGCCTCTATAGCTAAACTCAACGACTCGAAACTTCCCAACGCCCGCAGCATCAGGTACAAATGTCGATGCCAGTTCTCTAGCCATTGGGCCTTGTACAGCGATCAAAGCCCGATCTTGGGTTGAGTTCTTTCCGCCCAAAATATCCTGTACAACGTCGGTGTTGGCGGCATTCGGCAGAACGTGAAACCTCTCCTCATCAATCCACCAAACTATAAGATCATCGATTATAGAAGCGTCCTGTTCATCGAGAAGATGAGTGTATTGGGTACGCCCAGCGGCAATTTTGCCTAAATCGTTGCTGAGCTGGTCTTGCAGGTGCGAAAAGGTGTCACTCCCATCGAACTCCAAGGTTCCCAAATGCGATACGT
>JAKCBW010000162.1 GCA_021842145.1 Actinomycetes bacterium | reverse complement strand
GGACCTCTAAAAGTGTCAATTATCTCCGGAAGTCCGGTCAGAGTCCCAAGCACACGGTGTAGTTGGGGGAGACTCAGCGGCTGGAGAGCGAAGGCAAATTATGCCTAGAAATGCCTAGCTTTTCTGGAGCGCATATCCCTAAACCCACAGAAGATCACGGCAAAAAAAGTAATGTCACTGCGAAGGTCAAGCTCTCCGTCGACAAACCAGCTCCCCTTTGCCGATTGGAACCACGAGGGCATCTACACGCTCGTCATTAAGGGCGGCATCGATCATAGGTTGAAGCGTCTCCCGGTGATTGATTGCGTTGTCTGCTATCAAGAGACCGCCAGGGACAAGGCGAGGTACGACGGAATCGTAACAGGCAGCGTATGCCTCTTTCTCTGCATCAAGGAAACAAAACCCAATGGAGCCGATCCCGTGCACGTGATCGAGAAAATCGCCTTCGACGAGCGTAATCACCTCTTCTACACCGGCTTGCAAAAAGGTCTGGCGCGCCATAGCCGCTTTACCCGCAAGGACTTCAAACGTTGTAAGCGTACGTTCCATCGCTCGGCAGGCAAGCGACAACCAGAGAGCCGAGTATCCTGCACTGGTCCCTATTTCAATCACTGCGCCCTCCGGGGCCGAAGCCGCCCAGAGGGCGATAAAGCGTCCCGTTTCCTCGGGAATTTGGCGGAGCCGGTCGAGGCGTGGAGTGCCGTCGGTACGGTCGATCTCGTCACGCCGTTCGAGCTCACGCATGCGCTCGAGGACTTCGAACGGGATATCGTGGAACATCGAGACCTCCGGAGTGTATGGGTAATCGGCCGTTTCACAGCTAACGAAGGGGATCATAGCCACAGCTCGAAGATCTCGCAATTTCCCTCGTCACAAGGGGCGGATTCAGAGTCAGGCTGTAATCGCAGATACGTTTATATAAGCGTGGCAGCTTTGAGCCTGGCGAATTCACGAATTACTACTCTTGTGGTCCATGTGAGAGGAATGTCAGTGTCAGTTACGTCGGAAGGTGGGTCTAGTTGCCCGAATGCGATATCCGCATTCCCCGTGAAGGTTGCACCTGTCCTCTCTGATTTCTGCTAGCCCAAGGAGGTCGCAAGACAACCTGTTTGACGGGTGTTACTGGTGGGTCGAGAATGAGTTAGTTTCGATGGATTACGTCCACCCCTAAATCAAGGGTTACTTGACTGCAAGATAACGATATATGACTACCAGGGTCTTTGATTTCGAGGTTCTGCTAGAAACGAACGCGGCGCAGCCTTTACGCCTCTATTTCGTCCCAATGCCATAGGAGAGAAATCCATCTAACTGCCTTTGGGAATTTGATTTACGGGATCAAGGGCGATTAAAGAGCTTTGACGAAATGCTACACCGGTTTCCGAGGCCAGATCCTAAAGCAGATTCCCAGACTCGAGGGCCCGGCACCACGGCCGTAAACTATGTCGGCCCAGTAAAGCTGATCGAAATGCCGCATCAACGCTAAATTTGGATTCCAAAGTGACGGTAAACCAAGCGCACCGCCGCACTTCACCCGGAAGCCAGGAAAGACCTACCGGTTCAGGAAGGTATTCGGCATTTGGGCTAAAAAGTGCGAGCCTAACATGTGGCCTCGTCACCTCCCTAAGCTCGTCACCTCCCTGAGCTCGTTGATTCGATTGCTCGACCTGACAACCCTGTCTTGGGTGGTCTCTAGCCGAAAGCCCTCTCCCATGTGAGTTCCTTATCCACTCAAAGAATCCATTTTTATCAGTCGGCTCTTATTGCCAGCGCTGCTAGGCGGATCGCCTGTGGCCAGCGGAGTCTGGCAAATATTGCAGTTCCGCTAACACTATCGGCATAAACCTGACGCACGTTACACAAACGCCTAATATCATAGGTATGGAAGATTCCGAGGGGAGCGAAATGGAACTGCCGGGCAGAGTCGCCGTGATTACAGGAAGTGGCAGGGGTTTGGGCCGAGCATACGCAGTGGCTTTGGCTAAGAATGGTGCGTCGGTGCTGATCAACGATGTAAACGCCGCTGCTGCTGCGGCTACGGTGCAAGAGATCGTCTCTCACGGTGGGACTGCTACATCGCTGGTGTCCACGATTGGCGATACAGATTCAGCGCAATCATTAGTTGACGCTGCAGTTGAGGCTTATGGGCGTCTTGATGTGATGGTGACCAACGCCGGTATTCTCAGGGACAAAGTTTTATGGAAAATGTCAGACGACGACTTTGATTCCGTAATCAAAGTGCATCTGCGGGGAACTTTTACTTGTGCACGAGCGGCCGCTATTCAGATGCGTAAGCAGGGACCAGGCGGTCGTCTAATCCTAATCTCATCACCCGCCGGACAAAGGGGTAACTTTGGCCAGACCAACTACGCCGCAGCAAAAGCAGGAATTGTCGCATTCGCTAAAACTTGGGCTTTGGAGCTAGCAAAGTCAGGTATTGCGGTCAATGCGGTTGTTCCGGTCGCCGCAACAGAGATGACGAAGACGATTCCGGTCTTTGCACCATTCATCGAAGAGTCAGAGCGCACCGGAGCACCCTTGCCGGAATGGATGCGAAAGGGAGAGGGCCTGGGGACGGTCGAAGACGTAACCGGGCTGATTGTCTTTTTGGCCTCTCAAGCCTCCTCAGCAATTACTGGGCAGGCAATTGGAATTGGAGGCGATCGACTATCGATCTGGTCTCACCCAGAAGAACTGACAAGCCAATACTCAGACGGCGGCTGGAAGGTCGAGCAAATAGAAGTCGCTTTCAACGCCGAGCTGGGAAGTCAATTGCAAACCTATGGCATCGTGATGCCAGCCAAACCGGGAAACTGAGGACAAATGAGCATAAAACTTGACACCATTACTGCCATAGACATCCACACACACGCACAGATCTCCGGTGATGGACATCGGGCACTAAGCGATACCTTTGTCGAGGCATCAACCAAATACTTCAAGGCGGGTCAAAACTTTGAACCCACAATTGATGAGATAGCCACCTACTACCGAAGCCGCCAAATGGCCGCAGTAATTTTTACAGTCGACGCTGAAAACGCCACCGGAACGCCAAGAATTTCCAACTTTGAAGTGGCCGAGAAATGTGCTTCTTATTCCGATGTCTTGATCCCATTTGCCAGCATCGATCCCTGGAAGGGAAGAGCGGGCGTAGCGGAAGCAAGGCAACTCGTAAACGACTATGGGGTACGCGGATTTAAGTTTCACCCGAGCTTGCAAGGTTTCGAGGCAAATGATCGAATCGCCTATCCCCTCTATGCCGCCATTGAGGAACTAGCTGTCGTGTCCCTCTTCCATACCGGACAGACTGGGATCGGAGCTGGTCTGCCTGGAGGTGGAGGAGTTCGACTCCGATACTCAAATCCAATGCTTGTCGACGACGTTGCCGCCGACTTTCCAGAGATGAAAATAGTTTTAGCC
>JAKCBW010000161.1 GCA_021842145.1 Actinomycetes bacterium | reverse complement strand
GCCATTGATCGGAGCCTCAGATTTCACTCCGCAACGACGTCGAGCGTCTCCACTTCATTGGTCGAACTCCAAACCCACTTAGGGGCGTCCCACCGTTTAGCCTGATAAAAGTAGTCCGCTATGGGCCATGACTCCGGTAGATGCTTTCAACCGACCCCCGATGCGAAAAAGAACTCTCCAATGTCACTCATGACTGAGGGGGGTATGGTTCGGCTATGTGAGCAATGATCTTCGAATATCCGCGGTGCAGCGGAGTCGTTACCCATTAGCCAACGAGAACCTTCGCCTCTGCGATATCACCCTCATTGAATGGCGTTGCAACAGTTCGCCTTTGACTTTGGCCACAGATCCGATGATCCCATGAAGGGACCAGATGGCACTTCTTGCCAAGTTGGCGTCAGATTATCATCGACTGAAAAGAGCACTTCGAATTTCAGGCGATTCTCGCTGTAGGCTAACACCGACAGGGATAGCCGAATCACAGGTAGTCGAAAAGGAGCACACTTGGCAAAGTTTCCATTTCTCAGTCCAGAGTGGATCGAAGAGGCGAGACGATTGCGTCAAAGCCATTCTGAAGAGGAACCGGCTATTGCAACCAATATCCGAATGAACCAGATAGTCACCGAAATCCCTTTTGGTGAAGGAGAGCTCCATATCTACGTCGACACGAGCCAAGGTTTTCTGGACATGGAAATAGGTGAACTAGACAACCCCGATATCACCATTGCCTTAGACTATGCGACCGCTAAGGCCCTCTTTGTCGAGATGAACCCACAGGCGGGAATCGAGGCGTTCATGGCCGGCAAAATTAGGGTTACAGGCGATATGACCAAGCTGATGTCGCTCCAAGGAGCGATGCCACAAAGCGGCACAGATATCATCGGACAGAAGATAAAAGATATGACTGAATAACCACCAAGTCAAGCCAGCAAAGGTACTAGAAGACGTAGAGGTTTACCGAAGTCCCATAGTGGACGGTCGTACCAGCCGAGGGGTCGGTTCCAAGGGCATGGGTCGCCCCCGATGGACCGTAGATGTTAGCTACGGTCAGGCCGGCATTAGTCAGGGCGGTCTGAGCCTGGCTTATGGTATCCCCAAGGACATTGGGAACTTGGACAAGGTGGGGCCCTTGGGAAACCGTAACGGTAACAGTTGAACCTTTAGCCGCCAACTGCCCGGCAGATGGATTAGTAGACATAACCGTGCCCACAGTTACCGTGTCGGAATATGCGTTGATGATGTTGGCTACGAGCCCCAGGCTCCCCAGCTGGCTCGTAGCCTGTTGGGCAGTATCACCGACGAGGTTCGGAACATTTCGAGGTGCTGGACCCTTGGAGACAACCAAGGAGACGGTGGACCCGTAGAGGACAGTGGTGGTGTTAGGAGCGGCGGATATTATGATCCCCGAAGCCACCGTTTCCGAATAGCTCTTGGTTACGGTGTAATTTAGCCCCTTCTCCCGTAGGACGGACTCTGCGGCAGTGATTGAGATACCCTTTAGCTGCGGGAGCACCACCGGGGGTGGTCCCTTTGAGACGACCAACTTCACAGGAGTGGTATCGGGGATTATTACCCCCGCTGAGGGAGACTCAGAGATCACTTCACCTTTGGGTAGCGTTTTCGAGTATTCATAACCCGCCAGGGACGAAGTCAGCCCGAGGGCTTTCAACCGACTGCTTGCTTGGGCAAAGCTAGCACCGGTGACGGCTGGAATTTTGACCTTTGCCGGGGGGAATATCTTTAGAATTCCAGTTCCGACCGCACCCGCAAAGGCGAGAATCGCTACAAAAAGGAAGAGCCAAAGCGCCATCCACCACCTACTCCGCCTCTTTTTGACCTTAGCGGTGTCCTCCTTGACGGGTTGG
The DNA here is from genome assembly GCA_021842145.1 of Actinomycetes bacterium. Lineage (GTDB taxonomy): Bacteria > Actinomycetota > Acidimicrobiia > Acidimicrobiales > Acidimicrobiaceae > JABEUN01. Next base: position 1,615 of record JAKCBW010000161.1, on the reverse strand, counting down.
TCGGTAGTGTCGCCCTCGTTCAACATGAGCGGGCTCGAGACCTCCGATGAAACCAGCAGAGATGTTTGTGAAAATGCCTCTAGATCAAAGAAATTTGAACCGGGCGCACTTGCCCCTACCCCCACCGGTTCCAGTTCCGCCTCGGAACTCACGTTTATAGTCGTCTGAGTGAAGATAGAGGTCTTGTCAATTTCGCTCTGGGCAGAGGGTACGTCGTAGAAGTGATGAAGTTCCAGAGGTCGGGGGGGCTCGAGCACTCTGACCAGGGCTTCCAACTCGCTCACTAGCCCCGGAGCGGTAATTCGTTCCTCGGGATCGGCCTTGCAGCAGGCCTCGATCAAACGCCCTAGCCTCCCATGTTCGGGAAGTGCCTTTAGGTCCACGTCTACCCGGGCCATCAAGGTTGACAGGGTCGTATCCCCGACGAAGGGAAGCTTACCCGACATCGACTCGTAGATTATTAGCCCCATCGAATATACGTCCGAAGCTTCGGTCGAATCTAGGCCCTTGGCTTGCTCGGGAGAAGCGTACTTGGCGGTCCCGATGAGCACTCCGATAGGTTCGGTCCAAGCCGACTCAGACAACGAGCGAGCGAGTCCAAAATCTGCGATCCGAACCCTAGCCTCTTCGTCAAAGAGGAGGTTGGCGGGCTTCATATCCCGGTGCACGTAACCCCTCGAGTGTGCGTAGGCCAAACCCTGCGCAACCTGGAGGGAGAGTGCGGCCGCCCTAGGTTCATCCAGCACTTTACCGCCGGCGAGGTACTCCCTCAAGGATCCCCCCGACAAGTACTCGAGTACCAAATACGGAGTACCGTTTGACTCACCCCAGTCAAAAACCCTCATGACCGAGGGGTGATTCAGCGCAGCGGCCGAAGTCGCCTCGGCCCTGAATCTCTTGGTAAAAACTGGATCGCCAGCTAAATTAGCATGCAGTAGCTTGATCGCGACCTTCCGGCCCAAGGACTTGTCCTGGGCAAGGTAAACGTCACCGGAAGCACCCTTACCTATAAGGGCCACGAGGAGGTATCGACCTCCGAGAACCATTCCGACACTTTCACCTGAACCGGCGACCACAACCCTCACTTCTGCAAAAACACAAACCTGAAGTTACAAAAAATCTAGCCAACTTTAATGAAAAGAGCTTCTTATTTTGCAGCTAAAACAAGAGTAACACCCATTAGCTAAAACGGTTGACACTCAATCGGCCAACAACGACTCAAGATCCTCCTCAGTCAAAATCTCAACGCCAAGTTTTTGCGCCTTGCCTACCTTGGAAGCGCCGGGGGATCCACCGGCGATCAGCGCCGTCGTCGCTGATGACACCGATGATGTGACCTTCGCTCCCCGTTGTCTCAATCGGGCTTCGACCTCTTCACGAGTCATGTTAGATATAGTCCCAGTCACTACATAACTTCGTCCGGAAAGAACGGAATTGCCAGCCACCGGGGCGACGGAGGCCCCGACGCCGGCGGCAATTAGTCGTTCGATTTGCGACCTGCCGAAACTGCTTTGAACGTACTCCACGAAGGAGCCGGCAATCGCCTCCCCTACGCCTTCTAGCCGCGACAACTCCTCAAGCTTGGCTTCGAGGGCCGCACTTAGCGTTCCATAGC
>JAKCBW010000026.1 GCA_021842145.1 Actinomycetes bacterium | reverse complement strand
ATAGAGCAGTATCGAGTTCTTGTCTTTGATAGGTTGTGGCCGATTGCTTAAGTGCCCTACGAGTGCTATTGATTCAGTGGTAGGTGGGTGAGTTGGTGTTGGTAGGGGGCGACAAGAGTCGAAGCGTGGATCGATTCTACTCCAGCCTGATTTGGTGGTCCAATGTGAAAGGCCTAGTTACCCCCATAGAGCATCTAAGTGGATTACAAAGGGTTAACCGGAGTGGCTGATGTAGGAAATTGGTTTGGATTGTTTAGGGCAGCTGGGCCATTTCTTATATAGCTTTTTGATTTGGAGGAGGGAGTAATTGACTGAGGTTGCGAGCAAAGGATTTGAAAAGGCCCTCGATGGGATTCCGGTCGATAAGGTGCCGACTTCCAGAGACTTTAAGATTGTACCGACTAAGGGGCTTCCTTTTGTTGCTTTGATGATCATTGGTCTTATCGTGAGCATTGCCGGAAACTGGCGGTGGGCTCTCGATTTCTACCATGTGGTTGGTGGAGGATTGTGGACTGCTCTTGATCTGTTTCTGGGTTTCGTGCTGGGACCAATCATGGGGAAGATGTCTATACCATCCCGGATGGAATTTACATCAAAGTTGATGCCGAAGATGGTTCTTATTATGCCTACCGTGGTGACGATGACTTTGGGCTCGGGATTTCAGTTGGCACGTAAGCTTAATAATCTGAACCCTGGAGCGGCGGCCCATGGCTGGCTTATTGCTTCATTTATTCTTGTCGGGGTGATGACGGTTATCGCGCTAGGCATACTTGAGCCGGCCAATCTTGCCGTGCTGTTCGAGATGAAGAAGGATAATCCCGATGGGGCAGTTATTGGTAGGTTGATGAAAAGATTTATCTATACCGCCGGGATAACAGGCGCAATGCAGATTGGAACTTTGATAATTATGACAAGGGTGGCTACGTTATGAGCACAGTTTCAGAGGGGTTATCGGTTTCAGCTGAGCGAAGTGAGGCTAGAGAATCCCAAGCATCGCTGCCGCCTGTGGGGGAGGTTGGGGTAGCTTCCCTGATCCTTATAGTGATCGGTGGTATCTACATGTCAGCGCACTATCCGCGTGCATCGTCCCTTTTGATACCTTCGGTTTTGGCGGGTTGTTCCTGGATATTGCTGATATCTGCGATGGTAATGCTCGCTAGGGCTAGGGGCTTGGCGCGTGGATTGTTCTATAAAGTTGGCAAGTGGACACTGCTGGTTTACGTAGTCGTGGCTGGCATGCTTGAGTATGTGTTTATTTACGACGGAACTGGGGGAAATGCATTAGTCGTCCTGACGTCGATGCTGCTGATTCTAGCGATTGACGTACCCATGATTATTTCGTTCACGGTTGCTAGGTTTACGGGTACGAATTAGCTTCTGTTCGGAATAAAAGTAATTCCTTCCAACAAAAGGAAGATAACCAGCGGTGTTGTTGCGCCTATAAGTAATACGAAAGGCAGCACAGTGGTTGTAGGGAGCGCGAAAGTGCATCCGTGGTGATTGGGACTTTCGGGGTGAAGATGTGGACACATAGAGGCGCATCAGCTTTGAACGGATGAGAACGGACTTTCTCGCGCGTCGGCACCGTACTCTCTGTATCCATGCGCTCTACTTTCTAGGGTCGGCCTTGGTTGAGTCAAGTTATTAGGTTTCCTGATTTGCACCTATATAGCTTTGGGTCTTAGGGCGGTTAGACGATGCTTCAACAAACAAATCCAGGGGAAATTCGGAGTCAGGTACTTGGTTTGCTGTGCTGGCTGGATTAGTTGTCTTATGATCTGCGATCCGAGTCTTTGAATTTGAGCTATCAATAGGGATCAATAAGTTTATTTAATTGGTAATTTACTACTGGCGTCTGCACTTAGGTAGTAGTCACTATTGAAAACCGTCTTTCCATAATGGGTTGGCCTTAAAGGGAGCTTCAGAGGAATTGTGCCGTAAAGGCTTTAGTGGAGTGATCTTTGTAGGCTTTTAGCAAAACCTATTGTTATTTTAGCCCGTGCTTGCGGATTTAGTGTTTACGGTATCGGTCAAGTGGAGCCTTCTCACTGGCTAGGGTTGTTCCGATTGACTCGCTGTAAGAGCCGATAGATGTGGTTGTTGGTACATTGTGTTTCGGAGGTTTTGAATGGCGGAACTAAAAATTCATGGTGGTGATCTGGTACTTCAGCTGACTCGCCTTGAGGAATTGGAGGCTTTGCACGGCGATTTGAAAGCCCCACTTAAAGCAGTGCAATCTATCGAGGTTTTAGAGGATGCTCATGATGCGGCGGACCATGGTTTCAAGGTCGGAGAGCGACTTCCGGGCCACTCGGAGGTTGCAGTCGTCTACTTTGACGGCAGGAAAATTTTCGCTGCCGTTCACCACGGGACGCCAAGGGGACTGCGAATTGCCTTTACGGGCGAATCCTACGATGAGTGGATTGTGGGTTCCACCGATCCCGAGTCACTCAAATCTCTAATCGATGCTGCTCGGTAATGTTTAACTGGGGGCTCAATCCAGCTTCCCGTAGAGGATTTAAGTTAATCACAACAAGTCGATCGGGGATATAATGCGCTACGTGCTCGGCGAGGTGCGTGGTAGTCGGCGATTGGGAGTTCTTGGATCTGGAGTACTCCCATGCTGGATCCGTTTTGATTTTCTTTTCGAATTTGTGCTGTAGCTGACGGCTAAATGACGAGTCGATGGCTGAGGTGAAGCGAGCCTTCGTATTTTGGGATTGACTTTGGATCGGAAGCCACCGAAACCAGTGATCGAGTGTTTGGCGCCGAGCCAGCCAGGTAGGGTACAGATGCTCTCGAATGTAAGGTGGTTTCCTTGGTCCCATTTGATCCGGTGACAACTTTTGGGATATAGAGCTGGCCAAGGCGAATAGGTGGAAGGACTACTATAGTTAGTTTTCGCTTTCGATAGACATACCAAGCTGCGTTGTGTAAATGTCTATTGTATCGCCAAACAGGCCACGGGTCGGTCACCTCGGTGGCTTGACAGACGTGTGTCTACGGCGTCGTCACTGACTTGCTAGTGCCATGGACCAACTCATACATCGCCACTGCAGCCGGCGGCGACCCAGTAGAAATCATCAAGCGCTACATTGGTAATCACGCAAGGCTTGAGATCGGAAGGCTTACACCAATTTCCCGGGAGTTTCGCCCTTGTGGTGCACTACATCTCACCATTGAAAAAAGCCTGGAGAATTGTGCCACACCCCCGTTTTCTGTAACGGGTGTTTTACTGATGGCGTCGAGTCTTCCATTGAACCATCGCTTGATGTAGTTGGTCGGAGTCCAGGGCACTTTCTGGCATTGAAGTGAGTGATTCTCGATTTGATTTGAGCCCATCGATGAGGATAGCAACATACCTTTTCCAAATCTCTGGAGATACCAAGCCGCAGTATTCTTGGGCGGCCCCTGCCATTGCCATGAGGACAGGAACATCGTTGGCTCGGAAGTCGGGCCGCAATGACCCCTGCTCTTGGGCTTTTGCTATGAGTTCCTCAATTGGCGGGCCGACCTCCGCCTTGAGGTCGGTGAGCCGCTGCTTCAGGTATTCGCTGCCTAATATGACGTCTCGTAATCCGCGGTTTTCAGCCTCGAGGGTCAGCATATTTAGCATGAGGTATAGGAACCCTTCCCATCCGTCTTCGAAAGCAAGGCTTTTTCTGGCTATGTCGATGAGTTCTATGATGCGCTGCTCAAATAGTGCCTCTACCAGGGATTCTTTGTTGGGGAAGCGACGATACACGGTGCCTACTCCGAGTCGAGCATGGTGGGCAACGTCGTCAAGTGTTACTCCCAAACCTTTGGCCGCAAAGAGTTCGTGTGCGGATTTCAATATCCGATCGCGATTTTCTTCGGCGTCTCTGCGCAAATGGCGAAGACGACCGTCTGGTGCATCCCCGGTTGATAAACGTCGATGTTTTATCACCCTTAACAAACTAGCTCAAAGTGGAGGGAATATCTCCGGATTGTTATATGTTGGTCTGACAAGTGGAGAAGTAGTCTCCATATCCATAGGAGGATTTTGGTGGAGTCATCGCTCGATTTGCCGAATGGTGCCGGGGTGACCCTCAGGCACGGGGCAAGTGAGGCTGAGAAATTAGCCCATCATATTTACAATCGACGCTGGTGGATACTGGCGGTCGTTGCAATTGCACAGTTGATGGTTGTTCTTGACGCGACTGTAGTTAACATTGCATTACCTTCTGCGCAGAAGGCTTTAGCTTTCTCGACCGCAGACCGGCAGTGGATTGTCACTGGTTATGCGCTTTCGTTTGGCAGTCTCCTCCTGCTTGGAGGGAGAGTTGCCGACTATTTTGGTCGCAAAAGAGTCTTTCTGGTAGGGCTAATCGGCTTTGCCGTTGCTTCTGCAGTCGGAGGAGCTGCAACTGGCTTCCCAATGCTGGTAAGTGCGCGGGTGATTCAAGGCGCTTTTGGTGCACTTTTAGCCCCAGCCGCACTTTCACTACTGACCACTACCTTCTCCGACCCAAAAGAGCGAGGCAAGGCTTTCGGAGTTTTTGGTGCTATAGCCGGTGGTGGCGCAGCACTGGGACTTTTACTTGGCGGATTTCTTACGCAGTACCTTTCTTGGCGCTGGAGCCTGTATATAAATTTGGTCTTTGCTATTGCGGCAACGATAGGTGGAATTATCTTTCTGCGCCATGATGCTGAGCGCGAAAAGGTGAGACTGGACATACCCGGTGTGCTAGCTGGATCTATTTCAATGTTTTCATTGGTTTACGGTTTCTCTCATGCCGAGACTTCAGGTTGGTTAAATGACATAACACTAGTTTTCCTGGCTATAGGTGTCCTACTGCTAGGTGTTTTCGTGCAAATTGAAAGTAAGGCACCGCATCCGCTGCTTCCAATGAGGGTGGTACTAGATAGGACTCGTGGAGGATCGTATATCGCCGTGTTTTTGTCGGCGGTTGGAATGTTCGGTGTGTTTCTCTTCCTCACCTACTTCATGCAATCGACTCTCGGGTACTCTCCGGTGAAGACCGGTATCGCTTTCTTGCCCATGATCGCCGTGCTGGTAGTGACCGCTTCGATAGCTACCGCTGTTCTGCTACCGCGTATTGGTCCAAAGCCGATGGTGGTGGCTGGAATGCTCATTTCAGCATTTGGCCTTCTGCTTCTGACTCGCATCACGGTCCATGCCAGCTACCCAGGGGTTATTCTGCCAGCCCTACTTGTTTTAGGACTCGGACTCGGATCTGTATTTGCACCGTCGATAAACGCCGCCACAGCTGGAGTTTCTCCAGAAGATGCGGGGGTAGCGTCCGCCACGGTCAATACCGCTCAGCAGATCGGTGGGTCAATAGGAACGGCATTACTCAACACCTTGGCCGCAACTACAGCGACTAATTTTCTGATCCATAAGGTTCCTTCGCCTCTCCTCTTGGCTGAGGCTGGCGTTCACAGCTACATAACCGCATTCCGGTGGTCGGCGGTTATCTTTGTTCTTGGAGCCCTAACATCCCTTGTTCTTCTTAAATGGGGAAAGCAGGAATTGTCCTCAGATGAGATAAATTTGGTTGGCTTCTAAGCTGCGCCAACTGAGTTTGATACATAGTGGCCGACACCTTGGTCGGTCACTATGTATTTAAGAGTCGGTCGAGTGATTCCCAAGTGTTACGGGTGGCGTCGCTGAATAAGATTTAGCGAACTTGACCAAACACCCGAAGGCACCAGTAGCACTGTGGACCTATTCGATTCCAAAGAAGGCAGTTTTGAGGTTGTCGTCGTTGGTGAAGTCCGTGACGCTACCTTCGAACCTTGTTCGGCCACCCTCTATAACGCTGACGGTATCGGCTATTTTGAGAAACGATATATTTTGCTCCGCTATTACTAGAGTCATGTGTCCGCGTAGCTCGGCCAATCTATCGATGACCTCCGAAACGTATCGTGGTGAGAGTCCGGACGATGGTTCGTCCATTAGCAGTACCTTAGGTTGGGAGATAAGAGAGCGACCGACGCCTACTAGCTTTCTCTGTCCTCCCGATAGTCCGCCGGCCACGGATCCCCTCCGTTCCTTCAGCTCAGGGAATCGCTGGTACACGTTGTCAATTTGATCCTGAATTTCACCCCGTTTTTTCGATAAGCCACCTAATCTTAGGTTTTCTTCGACGGTTAGCTCGGGGAATATACCCTTTTCACTCATGTATCCGACCCCGCGCTTTACGCGAGCGGTTACTGACAGGTGCGCAATGTCATCTCCGTCCATCAAAAGGCTTCCAGACCAGAGGGGTAAAAGCCCGACGATGACTTTCAGAAGGGTCGACTTTCCTGCTCCGTTGGCGCCTAGGACTATTTGGACCTCATTCGGATTGACCATTAGATCGAGATTCCAGAGGACCTGCATCGGGCCATAACCGGAGTTCATCTGCTTAATTTCCAGCATCTGATTCTCCTCCGAGAAAGACCCTTTTAACTTCTACGTCTTCGAGTGCGGTTCTTAGTGGTCCGGTAAATATAGTTCGACCTGCGCTAAGGACTAGGACCGAAGAGACTACCTGCTCCAAGAATCCCATCAGGTGCTCAACTACAATTAGGGCTATGCCAGAGCTTTGGAACTCCTTAAGCATCTCTGCAACCTCGTGAAGTTCACCCGGAGTCAGCCCAGCGGCAAGTTCGTCCACGAAAATTACCTTCGGTTCTAGGGCGAGGGCTCTAGCAAGGTCTAACCGTTTTTGCTGGGCAGCAGTTAGCTCAGAAATAGGGTGGTTTGCAAGTTCCGCTAGGTTTACGCGAGCCAGAGCTCCCTCGATCGAGGTGTGGGTGCGACTGTGGATCGAAGATACCCGTACATTTTCGTACACTGAAAGGTCCTTGAATGGTTTTGGAATTTGAAACGTCCTATTAATGCCAGCCCTCGCTATCAGGTGCGGTCGGTGACCGGTGATTTCGGTTCCTTCAAGGATGACCCTGCCAGAAGCTGGTCGGTAAAGACCGCATACCGTATTTACGAGAGTGGTCTTCCCGGATCCGTTTGGCCCCACTAGGCCTACTGCTTCACCTGGATTGATGTCGAGAGATACTTGGCTAAGAGCCTTGAGACCACCAAATACTGTGGTTAGTTCCTCGATTCTAAGCAGTACCGGAGAGTCAGTCATTTGTAACTCGCTTCCTGCGGATTTTTTGTGCAAAGAAGTTCCAGAAGCCGAGCAGTCCACGGGGCGCAAAAAGGACTAGCAGTACTATTACCAATCCATAAATGAGCTGGAAATACTCGGGGTTTGAGATGCCGATTGCATTGTAAACCGAGTAAAGGAGGACTGCACCGATCGTTGGACCCCAGACCGATCCCACACCACCAAAAAGTGCGAATACGATTGCCAGTACCGAAAGGCTCGAGTCGAATACGGCTTGGGGATAGAACACGCTCGTCGCCCATCCGAAGATGCTTCCGGCCATTCCGGCGATAGCGGCAGAAATTAGCCAAGCATAGAAGCGTTGCCGCGGCACGTTTACTCCGGCCATTGAGGCAGAGTATGGATCATCCCTTATAGCTTTTAGGGTCAGGCCGAAGCGAGAACCGCGAACATAGCTGACGGCGATAATTGAGATAGCTACCAGGGCAATTGCTGAGCCATAGGCCATTCCCGAGGAGTAGTAGTTTGCGAGGTTGAGGCCGTAAGGACCGTTAGTTATCGACTGCAAGGATGGATTTGCAACAATGGTATAAATGGCCTCGCTTGCAGCGAGGGTCCCGATTGCGAAATAAGCGCCTCTAAGCCTAAATAACGGTGAAAGGATGGCCCCGACCAGGGCGCCGCCTAACCCTCCGACGATCACCGCCACAACCGGCGGAAGGTTGTAATTTAACATCGCTAAGCCTGAGACATAGGCGCCTACGCCAAAGAAACCAAAGTAGCCGAATGGCAGGTAGCCGGTGAAGCCGTACATTATGTTTACGCCCTGAGCGAGGGCAACGTATATAGCCATGTAGGTGAGCAGTAGCTCATTGGAGTAGACGTGAATCGCTAATGCGAAACCTATTACCGGCACCAAGGTCGCAATAGCTGGACTTATTAGTGTCTTGGTTTTTGAACCCGTGTTTTGTAGGGTTTTGATTTCTGCTGTTTTAGGCAACTCTCTGCCTTCTTCCGAAAAGTCCCTGTGGGCGAGTTAGCATTGTAGCGATTACAAGGGCATAAGGCACGAGGTTCGACCAGCTTGGCACGTACACCTGCGCCAGCTGATAAAAGATTCCGAAGATTATTCCAGCGACAAGCGTTCCGATTGGGTTTCCCAACGAACCAAAGACGATGATCGCAAATGCGGTAACGGTAATTGCCGGACCCTCGGTTGGACTGACTCCTCCGAATATGAAAACACCCCACACCCCAGCGCATGCGGCGAGGGCGAAGCCGACTCCAAAGTAGAGTCCAGATATGCGGCGAGCGTTTATGCCTGCTACTGCGGCTTCGACGGAGTCAGAAATGACCGCCCTGACCTGTAATCCAACCGAACTTCTGTAAAGAAACAGGAGAAAGATTGCTAAAAGTGGTATGGCAACCAGCGCAGAAACCCACCAGTCAGCCGGGTAAGACTCTCCAAATAACTTAAGTGGAGCAGTCGGGATAGAGTTGATAGGCAGTGACCGCTCGGCATTTCCAAAAACCAGAGTTGAGAGCGCTTCGATCACTTGTGAAAGCCCGAAAAACAGAATAAGGGACAACATCTCGGGGTCGGAAGACTTGCCGAGCCGGGGGGCGATCAACCTGTTCAGGAGGTAACCGATGACAACCGTTATCGGAACCACGATGATGGTAGAGATTATTGGTGAAATCTTGTAGGTTTGGTAGAGTTCCCAGGCGGCATACCCGCCGAGCATAATGACGTCCCCATGGGCTAGGTTGATTATTTTTTGTGCCCCAAATACGACGTTTAGCCCGACCGATAATAAGGCGTAGAATATGCCGAGAAGAATCCCTCCAACAATGGCGTATTCAAAGAGCATTTACTTTTCCTCAGCTGTTGATCTAGTTGGATGCTCCCCGGGATTATGCCAGGGAGCATCCAAAGCCTTCTAAGTTATGCTCCGGGAGCGGGATAGACAGCAGTTCCTGTTGCCTGGCTGGCGGGATAGACCGCCTTAAGTGTGATTCCCGTGCTCGAAGGGAAAAGCTGTGCAACCGGCAAAAGCTCGCCAGTTTGAGCACCTTCGGAGTTGAGGACAAACTTGCCATCAAGAGTTGTCATATTTCCCGATGCAGCCATTGCTCCCGCTCTGATATCGGCCTGCGAAAGCGATTTGGCGTTCTTCAATGAAGCCTGCACCACTAGTCCGGTATTGTAGCCATCGAGCGACAAGGAGTTTAGTTGTCCCGGGAAAGCTTTTGCAAAGTCTGTTGCGAAGGTGGCTGAATTGAGCCCTTCGGTGACCGTTGGATAGTTGACGTAGAAGTTGGTCCCATACGTATAGGTGTACTGGAGCCCGGCATTGCCCACTTGTTGCTGGAAGAGTCCAAGTAGTTGTCCCGGGAAAACGGTGAATACCATCTTGAAGTGCATTCCTGACGACTGTACGTTCTGCAGGAAGGGTGTGTCGTTGGCCGCATAGCCGAACTCAAGAACCGCATCTGGCTTTTGAGCAGAAATAGTTTGAAGTAGCGTGCCGTAGCTCGTCGTGGAGGTGGGAACTCCTTGATAGTAGGATAGATTGATGCCGGCCGCCGCTAGGTCCGACTTCAATGTAGTTGCCTGCGATGCATCGAAGTCATTTGTATCGTAGATAGCTGCGATATTTTTGATCTTCTTCGATATTATGAATTTTGCCAGCACGTCAGGCCAAATTGAGGAGACCGGCAGGTCGCACAGGACAATGTACTTGTTTTGAGGAGTAAAGAACGGTATCCCGGTCCCAGTTTGATCAAATAGAACTACCTTGTGGGCCTCCGCCAACGAAACAGCTGGCGCCGTCAACACCGAGCCGAAGTCAGCTATGAAGATGTTGACCTTGTCCTGGGTGATCAACTGGTTGTATTGGGTTGCCGCCGTTGTGGCCGAACTTAGGTCGTTATAGGCAACCAGCTTTACTGGAATCCGCTTGTTGTATGCACCTACGAATACTCCACCTTTGGCATTCTCTTGCTGTACCCAGAATTTGATACCATCGTATTCTGGAATGGAAGATGTCGCATATGCACCGGATCCTGAGTAGGTGGTTCCAACCGTGATCTGGGCTGGTGCAGCAGGCGTACTACTTGAACCAGAAGAAGTTGATGATGATGAGCTAGACCCGCAAGCCGCCAAGGTTACTCCTAATGCAGCTGCAGATGCTAATAATGCTTTTGTACGCAACTAGTTCCCTCCCTGTATGTGTACATTCAACGACCACGTAAACGAAGGACCCCGACCTTCTGTGGACGTCGCGAAATGTTACCACTAAAAATGACTTAAGGGCGCGAGAGTTGTGCCTTTATGCCAAGCCTGCCTAGAGGAATTACACTCTCTCCTGCACGCTTCAACCGATTTTCGCAATCCAGTTGAACACTGTGATCCAGCTCAGCGGGTTATTCATGACCAATTCTCAATCGCCGAGGAGGCAGACACATTGGCTGTACTTTTTCTTTCGACGACAGGTCCCTTTGATAAAGTTTAGTGTCGCTTACCGCTCGGAGAAGAGCGGTCACTGCTTGGTCCCCGCTATTGAGGTAGGGGTCGCCGACTCAACTTAGCCGATAGGCCCTATTCTTTTGAGCGGTATCCATTCTCCGAGGCGGCGGTTAAGTCGTGACTAGTGTAGGTAGGGAAATGAGCAAACAACTCCACGACCTCTCTGCGAATACGGGAGTCTTGTCAAGGTTGGAGGTCGTGGTCAAAGAGGCATTGTTGCATTACGACGTTGATCCTTCAAGCATCGTGACTCTGTTAAACGTCTCTGAGAACGCCACCTATTTGGTGCGGGGGTCGCATGGTAAGTACGTAATGAGGGTCCATAGACTCGGATACCACTCGCTGACTGAAATCACTTCGGAGTTGGCCTGGCTGGAAGCTCTGAAGTCTGAAGCGGTCGTAAACACGCCGCCGGTGATTAGCAGCCGCCTCGGTGAAGAGGTCGTATCGATTAGCTTCTCCGGTGAACTGCGCCACTGTGTCATGTTTGGTTTTGTGGAAGGTGCCGAGTTGCTCCCTTTGGAGGCTGGCGAAGCCTTCGTAATATTGGGTGAGTTAGCAGCCAAGATGCATGGACATGCGAAAACCTGGACGTTTCCACCAGCATTTAGGAGGTTCTCTTGGGATCTTGACGCCAGCTTCGGTAAAGAAGCGCGGTGGGGGAGTTATAAAGACGGGATCAGCGTTGATAGCGAACTTCGGGCACTTTTCGAAAGAGCGGAGTCGAATATACGAAGTCGACTTCTGGCCTATGGGACGGACTCGTCAAGGTTTGGGCTCATTCACGCGGACATGCGACTGTCCAACTTACTCTGGAATGGTTCGGGCGAAGTCTGCGTGATCGATTTTGATGACTGTGGTTTTGGCTGGTACTTCTACGACCTCGCCGCTGCCCTTAGCTTTATAGAACACCGACCTGAGGTACCGAAATTGATAGCCGCTTGGATGGAAGGGTATCGGAAATTCGGGACAGTATCTAAGGTCGACGAGGACGAAATTGAAACTTTTGTGATGATGCGCAGGCTCTTGTTGATAGGTTGGATCGGCTCACATACGGTCGCTGACATTTCCAAAGAACTGGGGGGAGGGTACACGACGGAGACCGCAGCGTTGGCTGAAAATTACCTGTCTCGTTGGAATGCAAGGTCAATCTAGCCTTGGTTCTGCCAAGAGTGCAAAGCAGCATATTGAAAAATTACCGGCGGGGGCGATCTTTTGTGGAACTTCGTGGCTCAGCGAGCTCCATCTATCAGGTCGGTAAAAAGTGACTGCCAGTGACCTTTCAATGCTTTAGTTCAATTATCTGGTTCAATGGCTTGTCGTCGCATAGTCGCCCACTGATTTCCGCAGTTCGCCGATTAAAGCGATAATTGTCTCCTGGTCTCCTTCGCTCAATCCTTCGACCCCAAATTGAATTTCGTTCACCGCCTTGGTTGCATCGGCGATCAGCGAAAGCCCTAGTGGCGTTATCTTGGCTAGGATAGTCCGTCTGTCTTTTGGGTGGGGAATCCTTTCAACCAAGTCGTCTCCGACAAGTCGATCTACAATGTTGGTGACGCTCGTCGGATGGATCATCAACCTTTCCCCCATCTTTCCAAGCGGAAGCTGGCCGGAGCGTGTGAAGGAGAGCAGAACCAAGGCCTCGAACCTCGCAAAGGTCAAGCCAAATGGTTTAAGTACACCGTCTACAGCGCGCAGTACTATTTGCTGCGCGCGCATTATCGAGGTAGCGGTGGCCATGGCGGTTGCTGCTTCGGGCCACCGAGACTGCCACTGTTTCCTCGCCTCGTTTACCGGATCAAAGTTGGATGGTGTGGCTATTGCCATTTGCTACTCTCCCGAAATCTAAGGTGGTTGAATAAATTGCCTGAGACATAGCCGACCGGAGTGCAAGACTTCGATTTATTTCTGGCTGTTTCCCTCTTCCGCATACCCCCGCTTGAAACTCCAGCCCGGTGATCGGGCCCAGCTTTGAATCAAGGAGAATCGTCTCGGGAAACTTCGCTTAGGGAACTGTTTGCTCTGGAATCAAATTCGCAATGCGGGTGGCAGTCTGTCATCGAATTAGTCCCTATATGATCCTGGTGGGTTTTGGGATCTCGATAGCCCACGAGGAGTCATAGAGTTTTCAAGTGGAGGCCGAATCATATGTTTCTCCTGTAAACCCCGCCAACTTCGAAGAGGGTTTGAGTAATTTCGCCCAGTGATGCCACCTTTACGGTCTCGATCAACTCTTCAAAGATATTTCCACCAGACAGGGCCGTTTGTCTGAGGTCGGCTAGAGCCTTCTCCACCTCGCCTGCATGACGAGAATGGAAGTCATTGAGGCGGTTGATTTGCCCCCTTTTCTCATCTTCAGTGGCACGAGCCAGCTCCACGACGTGGGGAGCTTCTTGGTCATCATGAGCCAGGAATGTGTTTACACCAATAATTGGGAGGCTTCCGTCATGCTTTGCCTGCTCATAAAGCATCGAGTCGTCTTGTATCCGACCACGCTGATATCCTGTTTCCATCGCTCCTAATACACCCCCCCTCTCTGAGATTCGGTCTAGTTCGGCCAAGACTGCCTGCTCAACGAGATCAGTAAGTTCCTCGATTATGAAGCTTCCCTGTAGTGGATTTTCGTTGACCGCTAGGCCCCATTCCTTGTTGATTACCAGTTGTATCGCCAAGGCTCGCCGGACAGACTCGGTGGTCGGCGTAGTTACCGCTTCGTCGTATGCATTGGTGTGCAGACTGTTTGCGTTATCGTAGATAGCGCAAAGCGCCTGCAGAGTCGTGCGAATGTCGTTGAACGACATTTCTTGGGCATGCAGTGACCTACCAGAGGTTTGAACGTGGTATTTCAGTCGTTGCGAGCGCTCATTTGCGCCGTATCTGTCACGCATTACTATCGCCCAGATCCTTCTGGCAACCCTTCCTATGACGCTATATTCAGGATCCATCCCATTAGAAAAGAAGAAGGAAAGGTTCGGTGCGAACTGGTCAATCTCCATCCCTCGGGCCAAGTAGGACTCAACGTAGGTGAACCCATTTGCGAGAGTGAAAGCTAGTTGCGTAATCGGGTTTGCTCCGGCCTCGGCAATGTGGTAGCCGGAGATCGAGACCGAATAGAAATTCTCCATTTGGTTGTCGACGAAGTACTGCTGTATATCTCCCATAACTCCTAGGGAGAATTCAGTGGAGAAGATGCAGGTATTCTGACCCTGGTCTTCCTTGAGAATGTCGGCTTGAACGGTGCCGCGCACGGTCCTGAGGGTCATCGCCTTTATGTCTTGGGCCTCTTGATTATTGGGGTCTCGGCCATTCTTAGACCTGAAAGCCTCTATCTGCTGATCGATGGCGGTGTTGAGAAACATGGCAAGGATGGTCGGAGCGGGGCCATTGATTGTCATCGAAACTGAAGTACTGGGGTCGCAAAGGTCGAAACCGTCATACAGTGCTTTCATGTCGTCGAGGGTCGCAATTGAAACTCCCGACGTGCCGATCTTGCCGTAGATGTCGGGAGGTGTCGCCGGATCACGTCCGTATAGGGTCACGGAATCGAAGGCGGTAGAAAGTCTGGTAGCTGGTTGACCCTGCGAGAGAAGATGAAATCTACGATTAGTTCGCATGGGATCGCCTTCACCGGCAAACATTCGGGCCGGATCTTCATTATCCCTTTTGAAGGGGAATACTCCGGCGGTAAATGGGAAGTACCCAGGAAGATTTTCTGCTCTTAGCCAACGCAGTAGTTCGGCGGGATCGGTAAATCTTGGCAAAGCGACTCTGGTTATTGAAGTTCCGGACATCGACAACCTGCGCAATGGGGTGGTTCGGTTAA
Organism: Actinomycetes bacterium; assembly: GCA_021842145.1. Classification (GTDB taxonomy): domain Bacteria; phylum Actinomycetota; class Acidimicrobiia; order Acidimicrobiales; family Acidimicrobiaceae; genus JABEUN01. The sequence goes on along the minus strand of JAKCBW010000026.1, from coordinate 2,933 downwards.
CTCCATTTGCGGAGGTGACTAGCTCCATTTGATTATATTTTGTACAGTTTGCCTCGAACTCCTCGAGCATTGCTCGGCTTTCGTTAGAGACGGCTTTGCCCAAGTCAATTTCCAGCTGGGCGAGGGATTCGGGTAGCTGGTCATTTTCTATTTCCCGGAAAAGGTGCAAGGTGGAGTGTACCTGTGTCCACTTGCGAAGCGATTCAACCTGCTGTAGCGTCACCTTGTGATAGCTCCTAACGGTCTGCGTTATCTCGGCGAGGTAACGAACCCGATCCGAAGGGACGATAGGTGACGAGCTTGTGGAGGTCCTCGATTGTACCGCTGGCAGCAGTGGAGGTTGTGCCGACAGTCCATGTTTGGTCAAGGAGTCGCGTAGTCGATGATATAGGGCCGTCGTGCCATTGTCATTGAAACGTGATGCTATGGTTCCAAAAACTGGTAGGTCGCTACCCGCTTTGATCTGGCCGAAGTGGTTGCGGGCCCACTGTTTTTCGACCAGACGCAGTGCATCTTCGGCCCCTCGCCGATCGAACTTGTTTATTGCAACCAGGTCAGCAAGGTCTAGCATGTCAATCTTTTCAAGCTGCGACGCAGCCCCGAACTCGGGTGTCATCACATATAGCGAGACGTCGGCAATGTCGACAATATCGGCGTTGCCCTGGCCAATTCCAGGCGTTTCGACTATTATGACGTCAAATCCGAAGGCTCGGCACGCCTCGATAACCGAGGGGATCGGTGGGGGAATCTCTGATGATGAGCCACGCGTGGCGAATGAGCGGAAGTAGATCTGCGGAGAGTCAATAGAGTTCATTCGAATTCGATCTCCTAGTAGGGCCCCGCCACCTCGCCTTCGAGTGGGATCCACCGCCAAGACGGCGATGCGGAGTTTGTCTTGCTGATCGAGACGGAAGCGACGGATCAATTCGTCGGTTAGGGAAGACTTGCCCGCTCCACCCGTTCCCGTAATTCCTACCACCGGTACAACCTTGGTGCGAGCTAGGGTCGCTATTTCGGATTTAAGGCCTTCGTCGAGTTTGCCTGCTTCGATTGCCGTGATTATCCGTGCCAGCGAGGAGGTCTTTGACAACGCTAGATCTTCGATACTAAAGGGCTGGTCGATGCTCAAATCTACGTCGCAAGCCTCAATAAGCAGATTTATCATCTTCTCCAGGCCAAGGATTTGTCCATCCTCAGGAGAGAAGATTTTTTCGACACCGTAGGCTTCGAGTTCGTCGATCTCGTCCTTTACTATGACTCCGCCACCGCCGCCAAAAATCTTGATGTCCGAGCGACCTTCTTCGCGCAGGCGGTCTACCAAGTATTTGAAGTATTCGATGTGACCACCTTGGTACGAGCTGATAGCCACACCCTGTACATCTTCTTCAATTGCGGCGGCGACCACCTCTTCAACCGAACGATTATGGCCGAGGTGAATAACCTCAGCTCCCTGGGCTTGAAGAAGCCTACGCATGATGTTTATAGCGGCGTCATGGCCGTCGAAGAGACTGGCTGCGGTGATGAACCGAATTGGGTTCTTGGGACGGTAGAGGGAAGTGGACGAAGTCACAATTTCAGTCATAGGAAATAAAATAGTCGGACGTCCAAGTAAAGTGCGCTGATTTTGTAGACGAAGTTCCATTTTCATTGTCAATGCCAGCCTCGCTTGAACTTCGTTAGTTCTACAAAGTTGTGAGATAAGGATGGGAAAGGGTGGCTAGGCCCAGTTTTAGTGGCTGGTCATGGCATACTTGGTCGGTTTGCACTGGATCAATTTGGCGTCAAAGAAAACAGCTATAAAATTGCAGCCACGCCAGCACCTTTATTTGGGTAACACACACCACAAAATCAATCGAAGCATCTCGTAAAATCGAGTCAGTATTCGGCTTCGGGTAAGGGGTCTCCTGTACTGCCATGGAAAACTGCTTCTACGCTGTGCCCGTCTGGGTCCCTAACGAAGACCGCGTAGTACCCGGGGTGATACTCAGGGTACTCTCTGGGTGCGTGAATTATTTCTCGACCCGCCCTTAGGGCCGCTTCGTACACTTCGTCTACCGTCTCAGGGTCTCTGGCGCTGAACGCAATGTGCCCTTCTCGAGTCTCTTGGGTGTGAGCGGGATTGAGCCAGAATCTCTCACTCCCGCTAGATCCCGATAGAGCTACCGTTACCTCACCATCGAATTCGAGTCGCGTCGACTGAACTATGCCGATTGGCGCCAAGACTTCCAGGTAGAACTGCGCTGAAGCATCCACATCGAGGACCTCAATAGCTAGGTGATCAAGCATCGAAAGATCATATCATTGCGGGGTTTCTGTTGGGCCTTTGGGTTCGGAAACAAATACCGAAAACAACCTTCGTTCCTATCGAGAACCACTTCATCGAGATAATAAAGAGTGGGTACCGTCATTCGAGGATCTTTTTTACGATAGTTTCGCCCCGGATCTGATCCTTGCTACTCCAAGGAGAACCGATTCTAGCTCCAAGTTTGGCGAGGGGTCAGAACAGCTCTCAACACTTCCTTACTCTCTATGGGTCGCTGGCTGACTGAAGCTTCCTCGCTAGCCGGGTGTCCCTAGGGTGAACCAAAGATTGCTTAACCTCCGCCGAGGACTGTATTACAGCAAGCCATCGAACTTCGATGCGGCATTTTGATCTGTCGACAGTTCGATGCAAGTGGAGCCGTTGGTAATCCACTTTGCAAGCTTCAAGCCCCTCAAACTGCCCATGGTTCACCTGGGTATGTCGTTGCGTCTCTTTTAGGTCGACCTTCGAGCTGCCATCTGTTTGGACCACCAAGCTATGGATCTATAGACGTCACACACTGACCTGCTCCGTGAAATCCAGCAAAGAGTAGGGGAATGTCGTCGCATTGAGATAGTCAACTAGTTCTTTGGTTACCGGCTCGATCTTGGGAATGAAGCGGTTGTGTGTT
>JAKCBW010000025.1 GCA_021842145.1 Actinomycetes bacterium | reverse complement strand
TGGTAGGAGAGCTGAAGGCGGCAATAAGGAGGGAACTGTCTCCGCGCCACGTTCCGAATCGGTTCATCCAAGTAAAGGAGATTCCTCGGACTTTGAATGGTAAGAAATTGGAGGTCCCGATTAGGAGGCTGCTTCTTGGTGAGGAGCTTTCCAAGGTAGCCTCGATGGGATCGCTAGCCAATCCTGATTCGTTGATGGAAGTCTATGAAGCGGCAAAAAGCGCCAAGAATTAATCTTTGTTTTCTTGTAGGAAGCCATCATAGATAGTTAGCAGCGCCGTCTTTTGGGATGGTGAAAGTTTTGGATCTGACTCGATGGCGACGCGGGTGGACTGCTTAACATCCTGCGTTTCATCTTCGTCAATGACCTCGTCACCCTCCAGGATCCCCGCTTGGGCGAGAAGGGATTCGGCGGACATATTTAGGGCGTTGGCTATCGAACGGATAACCCTAACCGAGGGTTCGTGCAGACCCCGTTCAATTTGAGATAGGTATGGATTGGAGATGTTAGTTTTTTCGGCGAGTTCCCTCAAGGAGAGTTGCGCAAGCTTGCGCTGGCTGCGGATGAACTGTCCCATGACTTCGAACTGAGTTTTCCAGGTCTCTTCGCTTCCCATTTAATGTAACTCCTGTTCAAAGAGGATGCGAGATAAACACTAGCCTTTTAGTGGAACTTTACCTGTTGACCCGTAAATCTTACCAAAGCGAGGGAACCCCTGGAGTGTACCCAGGGGTTCCCTCTTAATAGACGGACCCGGAGGGGGGGTCTAGGCCCGTCTAGAGCTATGTGACGCTCCCTTGGAAGGAGCCCAAGTCAACGGCCCTTTATTGTGAAGTGTTTAGGCGTTGGGTGCGGAAGCGGCAACTAGGTTTAGCGCGAATTCCTTCTGTGCCTCGAGAACCCGAGCAGCAAAAGCGAAAGCGTTGTCCACTACTTCGTTTGCCTTGGGGAGCTTCTCGGCGAAAGGAAGTTCAGGCACTTCCGGAGCGTTGGGTACAACGGCCTTTACGGACTCGGTGTATCCTTTGATTACCTTAACAACTGAGTCTTGGGCGAGCTTCATGTTGTCGATAGCCTGATCCTGTGCGGTCTTGAATGTATCGGAAAGTGCCATTTGGTTTCTCCTTCTTACGCCTTTGCCGTTGTGGCTAAGTTCTTATTGCTAAGTATAGCTAGCAGAAATCTAAAGTGCTAACAAAATATAGCAAATTGCAAAATATTTTTTGCGTTATACCCTCTAGCTGCGTGTCTAACGAGGACAGCAGAAGAATTTATTCGTCCTCGGGTTTGAATATTAATCAAACTTGCGACCTTCGGGGCTATCAACTGTTCGTATCTAGTTCGCCTTAGGCCAGTATTTTTCGGTGTCCCACCGATGCGACATACGTCAGATCTGGGGCGATTGGTGCAGATTGGGATGGCGGCGAAAGAGGTATACCCAGACGCCTTGCCCCACTGGGAGGAGGAAGGCCGTATAGAGCCAGCCGAGCACACTGCTGGTGGCCGGGGACACTATGACCCATCGAGAAGTTACACCAACTCGCTCCACACCCTCCATCAGAACGACACTCGGGTAAGCGCAGTTCTGCACCGACGGGCAAAAGGACGAGCTCGGGTACCAAGTAGGGTTTCTCCAATCCTCCTACGCCTCGAACGGTTGGACCTACGAGGTGATCTCGGATGTTGTATCGGGGCCCAACTACCGCAAGGGAGGGCTGCGCACTCTCATAAACAGGATCTGTTCGGGTGGGATCGGCAGACTCGTCGTCAGTCACAAAGACCCTCCGTTGCGTTTCGGTTCCGAGCTCGGCTTTGCGCTATGTGAGTACTTTGGGAACGAGGTAGTGGTCGCCCCCATGTGGAGGGTGGCAATCTTTTCGATGCCTATGACTCGCAGAGTCCCGAGCGCTTGTGCTTGGGGGGAGACTATGCAGCTGGAGAGCGAAAGCAAATAGATGCCTAGCAATGGCTAGGTTTTCTGGAGCGGAAAGGCAGCCAAACGCTATGTACTTACGCTTGACTTAGCTCCTGCAAGCGAAAAGGAGTTGCCAAGGTTAGAGATTGGCTGAGCAAAAGTGCCGCCTTCGGATGATTGATGCTCGGCTTGGTAGCTTCCATGTGGCAAGGGCTATTAGGCATTATGTGGTGCGGGTATGCACTTCGTTGCAATGAGTGCTAGAAAATAGGTATGTTCAAGGCATTAGTAGTTTCTGAATCTGATGGGTCCGTCACATCTGAGATAAAGCAGCTGGAAGAGTCCGATCTCCCCGAGGGTGACCTAACTATCCGGGTGGAGAAGTCGACACTCAACTATAAAGACGGCATGGTGGTCAAAGGGATCGGGAAACTTGTAAAGACGTATCCTCATGTACCAGGAGTCGATATGGCTGGCGAGGTCGTTGAGTCGAAAAATCCCGCTTTTCGTGAGGGTGACGGCGTTCTGGTCACTGGCTTTCGGGTCGGTGAGACCTACTGGGGCGGGTATTCGCAGCTAGCTCGTGTCAACTCCAACTTCGCCCTTAAACTTCCCAATGGTCTGGGTTCGCATGACGCGATGGCAATAGGTACCGCTGGACTCTCTGCGATGCTGGCACTTATGGCGCTTGAAGAGCACGGCTTGAGGCCATCTGATGATGAAGTCCTTGTTACCGGAGCAGCTGGAGGTGTCGGCTCTATCGCTGTTACTATCCTGCACGGGCTCGGATATAAGGTCGCTGCTTCGACTGGGAGGCCGGAGGAGGCCGAGTACCTTCGAGGATTAGGGGCTACATCGATAATAGAGCGGAGCGAATTGTCGTCACCTAGCCAGAGACCTCTCGAGTCGGAGAGGTGGAGTGGATGTATCGACGCCGTTGGAGGAGTCACCCTTGCACGGGTGATTTCTCAGCTTAAGCGCAACGCTTCGGTGGCGGCAGTCGGTTTGGCTGGCGGTGGGCGCTTCGACGCTTCGGTGATGCCATTCTTATTGCGGGGCGTAAATCTCCTCGGGATTGACTCGGTAATGGCGCCCCTAAATCGCCGCGAGGTGGCCTGGTCCCGCTTGCGAGACGAAGTGCCTAAGCAACTTCTGGGTGAGATGACAAGAGAGGTAGAGCTAGAAGAAGTTCCCAAGCTTGCCGAGGAGATTTTGGCAGGGAAGGTTAGGGGGCGGATTGTGGTGAAGCTGTCATGATTGGAATTCTTCTCTAAGGTTAGCTGTTTGTGAACCTGGAAGGAGAATTATGTCAGTAGCAGTTACAGCAGATGATCCCTCGACTTTTGCGACGGAGGTCATGGCCAGCGAGATCCCGGTCATAGTTGATTTCTGGGCGCCTTGGTGTGGACCGTGCAGGATGGTTGCGCCTGAACTCGACAAGATCGCCAGTGAAAAAGTTGGATCGGTGAAGCTGGTAAAGGTAGACGTTGACAAGAACCCTGAAATAGCAAGGCAGTACCAAGTCTTTTCGATCCCGTCTATTGGACTTTTTGTCGATGGAAAGCTCGCAGGGATGACCGTCGGTGCCAAACCAGCGAGAGCAATCGAAGAGAGTCTCAAACTCTCAGATCATCTGAAGTCTGCTATCAATTAACGAGGAGCAGCCCAGTTACTTGGATGATTTCGCTAGTTGCTATTGGCCTAGCTTTAAGTAGTTGAGGTTTAGTTCTGCTTTGCTCGATCGGTTGTAATGTCAGCCTTAGATAGCTTGAGTCGGCATGGCGTATTTTGGAGAGACTAAACATTTAGAGTCGCGTTTCGATTCCTCTGGGTATCTGTTCTGGTTTCCATCCGAGGTCGGCTAAGGCGGTCTTAACGGCGTATCGGTCGGTCATGCCGGCGACGTAGCCTACCGATTCGCGATACGCTTGAGCTGTTTTTGGGATGGGTAACTCGGAAGTTGCTACTCCAAAAGTGGTGTTCAGAGCTTTATTTTGTGCCTGGCGCGATGGGATGGCCTCTGGTAACTGAGCGAAGTGTTCGACAAGTGCAGAAATCAATGGGCCAACCGATTTTGCCTGCTCGATAGAGGCTTCTCTGTGGTAGATAGCTGTGTAGTTGAATTGTCGAAACGCTGCGAGGGCCTGTCCGTACTCTTGGGTCATCGCTATCGTGCCAGTTTCGGCGGCTACCGACACGACATTCGTTATAAAGCCGTTTATTTGACCGCTTCGTGTTGGGCCGAGTAGGGCCAGGACAACATCGGGTAGATCCGACGGGAGGACGATACCTGCCGAAACGGCATCCTCGAAGTCGTGGCAAACGTAGGCAATTCGATCGGCCCAAGAGACCACTTCTCCTTCAGCGGTTGCAGGAGATGGCCTACTCCAGGAGTGGTTAGCTATTCCATCTAAAGTTTCGCTGGTGAGGTTCAGTGGTGAAAGGACCACCGAGGCGCCCCACGGGGCGTGGTCGAAACCTTCCTCAAGGAATTGTGAAAGTGCATCTTCTGATGCATGCCCGAATGGACCGTGGCCACAGTCGTGGCCAAGCGCTATGGCCTCGGTAAGGGGAATATTGAGTCTTAGCTGGCTTGAAATTGCCCGGGCGATTTGGGTAACTTCAAGAGCGTGGGTCAGTCGGTTTCGCATATGGTCGTCAGGGAAAATAAATACCTGGGTTTTGCCGGCGAGCCTTCTAAATGCGTTGGAGCGATGAAGTATTCGGTCCCTGTCCACCTCGAAGCACGTTCTTGACCGGTCGGGCTTTTCGGGAATTGATCGTCGGCCGGAGCCAGAAGCGAAAGCAGCACCTAAGGCGAGCGAGCTCCGTTCTTCTTCTTCCCTCTCTTCTCTAAGCAAAGGTCGATCGAGTCTTATCGAGCGCGGAGCAACTTGGTGAGCGATTACCAAGGAGTCTTTAGCTCCTCCGTGCATGGTAGATTGCCAAACCTCGGCCCTATTTACTTTGACGTCTTGTCGTTTGAGTTCCATTTTGCGTTATCCAGACCTTCTCTATTTTCCCGCTGGATACTTTTTGTATCGATTATCTTTCGTCTGAAGACTACATCATCGTTGTGACCGTAGACCATCGTTGTGACCGTAGACCATCGTTGTGACCGTAGACCATCGTTGTGACCGTAGACCATCGTTGTGACCGTAGACCATCTGATTCAGGCGAGACCTAGAGAGCAATCCTTTAGTGCTTGGCCGATGGCTGAATCCCCTTTTGGCATTTTGGACTCAGTCTCGGAACTTATTCAATTTCATCCCACCTCATGTTGCCGCCGCATGTGACTGGGGCAAATTTGGCGCTCAGATCAGCTGTCAGATCACTTTTAGTCCAGGAAAAGTCGTCGGACGACCATTGAGAAGTTGGGCTTCGATTTAGCCTTGTGCTCATCAATGGAACTAGTCTGTTTTGTTGAGGGGGAGTTTTCAATGGCATATGAATTTATCACCGTGGATCTGGACTCTGAGTTCGCTAGGATAACGCTCAATCGTCCAGAGAGGCGTAATGCTCTGAGCCTTGCTCATATGCGGGAGATTATCGACGCTACTTCGAAAGTGGGGGATAGCGACGCACTGGGACTGGTGATTGCCGCCAACGGCCCAGTGTTTTCAGCTGGCCATGATTTTGCGGACATGGCCGGAGCGGATATCAGCTTCATGCGCACCCTGTTGACAACCTGTACCGAAATGATGACCCTCCTGCAGAGTATTCCGCAACCGACAATCGCCAAGGTGCATGCCTTAGCCACCGCCGCCGGCTGCCAATTAGTGGCTTCGTGTGATTTAGCTGTGGCGGCTAAGTCGGCTGGATTTGCGACACCAGGAGGAAAGGGCGGATGGTATTGTCACACTCCTTTGGTGGCGGTGGCTAGAAACGTCGGACGGAAAAGAGCCTTCGAGATGGGTATGTGCGGCGACGTAATCGATGCAGAAACGGCCCAGCAATGGGGACTTATAAATTATGCGGTCGAAGACGATAAGCTGGAAGAAGCGGTTATTTCCCTGCTGAAAAGGGCGACTCGAGGATCAACCTATTCGAAAGCGGTAGGCAAGGCGATGATGTATCGTCAAATGGACCTTGGTCAAAGGGACGCCTATTCATTAGCCATTGAGGCAATGGCTGGCGCATCTCAGAGCCAAGACGCCCAGGAAGGAATGTCTGCGTTTCTGGAGAAGCGTTCGGCGAAGTGGGTCGGGAGGTAAGCGACAACTACTGCGGTCTGGCTGGGCTATGCCAGTGTAAGTCGAATTTAATATCCGATTTGGCTTCTTTGTAGGAATATTCTTTTGCATTAACTAGCAGTTCAAAAATCATTTACAACAAGTGGTTGTTGCTGGGCCTGTTGAACAATATCGGATAGCTGGTAAGTCAGCCCCGCTGGACAAAAAACCACCTTCGAGCGGGGCCGCTGGTTTCATGGCGTAATTGGATAATAAGACTTTGGAGGTTGTCCTAGCGAAGGTCGGCGTATTTAGGCTATCCTTTGGTGTTATGGCGCAACAAAAAGATCTCTTTCAGAAGTTTGCAGATACCTGGATGTCGACCGCGAAGCTGTCCCAGGCTCGCTTTGAGGAATTAGTAAAAGAGCTTCAGCATGCGGGTGAAGTCCAGCGAGAGCGGATCAACGCTGCTGCCGAGGAGATGTTGGAGAAGTCCAAAAAGTCATCTGAGGCACTCGCCGAGATGATTAGGAAAGAAGTTGAAAGGCAGGCCAAGGCGATTGGTCTGGTTCGGGCGGATGAGCTTCAAAAGCTATTCGAGAAGTTTATGAGCCAGTACATGGGTACGTTCTCCAAGAAGCAGAAGGCGGACAAAGACGCCAAGCCGACTAAGGATGACAAGCCAACCAAAGAGGAAAAAGCTGCTTCGGGAGACAATTCAACCGAAAAAGCAGAGGCTAATGCCTCGGCCACTGCAAAGGAAAAGTCCGACTCAGCGAAGGATTCTGCATCTAAGACGACTTCGCCTAAGGCCACGACTGCTAAACCAGCTGCAACGAGGACAACTTCGGCAAGAGCGTCGGCGACAAGAGCCACCGCGGCAAGAGCAGCGGCGCCAAAACCTCCAACTGAAAAAGATTCCGCCGCAAAGTCAGCCGCCCCGCGCCCAGCTGCGCGCAGAAGGCCGGCGGCCGCCCCCAAAGCCACAGAAGCCGAGAGTTCTTCGGCAGCTACGCCGACGCCTGCGGAGACCGATAATACATCCAACCCGTCATAGCTCCTTGCGGGGGAGAGTGATAGCAAAGATGGTTCGGTAAGTCAGATTGTCTAAAGGGTCAACCAGGCTTGACCAGGCTCTGGTCGAACGTGGATTGGCTTTGAGCCGTGCCATGGCACAGGAGTTAATCGGATCGGGTCAAGTCCTAGTTAACGGGTCTACAGCCGAGAAAGCTGCGCGCAGGATTTTTCGATCTGATCAGCTAGCGGTGGCGAAGAAGAATCGTTTTGTGGGTAGGGGAGGCGAAAAACTAGAGGGAGCTCTTGATGAGTTTGGGCTGACCCCGGCTGGGTGGACCTGTATGGATATAGGTTCCTCAACGGGCGGCTTTGTCGACTGCCTACTGCAAAGGGGCGCCGAGCTCGTAGTCGCAATTGATGTGGGACGAGCCCAACTCGATAGTCGACTTAGGAGCGACCAACGGGTCCTAGTTCTTGAACAGACCGATATTCGGGGATTTGTCCCAGTTGATCCGGTTCCCAAAAGTTACGACTTGGTGACGGCGGACCTTTCGTTCATTTCTATTCGTTCAGTTGTTGATGACCTCTATCGGATTTGCCGCCCAAATAGCCACTGCCATCTAGTTCTGTTAGTAAAACCCCAATTTGAAGTTGGGCACCGGGACGCTTCTAGGGCTAAGGGGGTAATTAAAGATCCTTCTTTGTGGGGTTCAGTTCTTCTTGACGCAGCAGAGTTGCTTAGAGGGGTCGGATTTCGAGTTGGAGGGATGACACCCTCTAGGCTACGCGGCGCTGCTGGGAATCAAGAGTTCTTCATTTGTGCGACAGTCGATACCGTCGAAACGATAGATCATTTTTCGTTCGATGCACTGGTAGATTCGGCTGTGGCCGCCGTCCCTAATCGGCCATAAGATGCACGTTGGTGATTCAATTGAATTGCCAATTAAGTGTCGGCTGCTCCAAATTATTTCTTGAAGTAAGGCGCCAGGAAGATTAGGTAGTTGTTTGCTCGTGGAAGCTAGGTTTGTGCCGTGACCACAGTTGGGTTTGTTGTACACCCGAATAGAAGTGAGGCCAAAGAACTAGCCGCGAGTTCAAAGAAGCTGCTGGAGTCGCTCGGCCACAGCGTCGTCTATCTTGAGGACAATCCAAGCGCAGTGGAGCAATGCCAGTTAATCCTCAGCCTCGGCGGCGATGGCACCATGCTACGTGCGGTCGAGATTGGATCACTGTGGGAACTTCCAATACTTGGTGTAAACCTGGGTAGGCTGGGTTACCTCACCGAGATTGAACCCAAGGATCTTGGCACGGCGTTGGCTAGGTACTTTGGAGGAGATTATCGAATCCAAAGAAGAATGACTTTGTCGGTTACTGTCACTGGCAATCCGGAGCTCCATTCGGCCTGGGGCCGCCACGATGACGATCTGAGACCAATTCGAAACGCTACCGCTCTTAATGAACTGGTTGTCGAAAGGTTGCATTCGGGACACGTTATTCAGGTTTCGGTCGAAATAGCGGGTACTCACTTTTTGCGCTATGACACTGATGGGCTGATCGTAGCCACTCCCACCGGATCAACGGGATACAATCTCTCCGCCAGGGGACCGATAGCTTCGCCGACCTTGGAGGCGATACTTTTGACGCCGATATCGCCTCATATGCTCTTTGATCGATCCATGTTATTGGCTCCTACAGAAAGCATCGAGTTGAAGATGTGTGATGGCCCGCCCGCTTCTGTGATGATCGATGGACAAAACGTCGCAACTATTTCCAGTGGGGATTCCGTCCTTTGCAAAAGGGCCACTAGGAGTGCTCACTTGATTACATTTGACAATCGGCGCTTCCATGAGATCCTCAAGGTTAAGTTCGGTTTGGACTCCAAAGAGATGGGGGTTTAGGGGTTGCTCTCTGTATTGAGGGTGATGAATCTTGGGGTAATAGGTGAGGTCGAAATGGACCTTCCCGGTGGTTTGATCGCCTTGACCGGGGAGACGGGCGCGGGGAAGACCATGATAGTCAGCGCCATCGAGCTTCTTTTGGGTTCGAAAGCTACTCCCGAAATGATCCGAGAAGGCGAGGAGTCAGCAGAGGTAACTGGTCTGTTTAGCGACGGTGAGTCCGAATTGGTACTACGTAGGGAGATAAACAGGTCGGGGAGATCCAAGGCTTATATCGATGGCAAGCTTGTTTCCGCCGCTGAGATCTCAGAAGTGTGTCAAAACATGGTCGAGCTTTTCTCGCAGAACTTGAGCACAAGCCTTTCCAAAGCTCAAATACAGCAAGAACTAGTCGATTCATTTGGGTCAATTGATACAAGAGAGTTAAAGCGGCTCCTTCTTGCTGAAAAGGAAACGAGTGCTCGTCTTGATGAACTTACCCAAACTGAGTCACTCCGATTACAGAGACTTGACCTGCTCGGTTTCCAGATCGATGAGATTGGTCGACTATTGCCCATTGAGCCAGATGAAGATGATCGGCTTGAAGCAGAGATAGCTATCCTTTCTCGAGTTGATGAGATCAGAAGGGCTGCTTCCATGGGATTGGAGGCGATTAGCACTGATCGAGGAACTGGCTCTGGCAGGGATCTAATCGCTGGCTCACTTCATTGGCTTTCAGCGGATGGTACGTTTTCGAAGGTGGTAGATCGGATTCGCTCGGTCGTGGTGGAGCTAGACGACATAGCGAGTGAGCTTGGGGAATTTCTGGATGGTCTTGACGAAGACCCGGAGAGGCTCGACTATCTGAGGCGCAGACTATTAGTGATCAACGAAGTCAAAAGAAAGTATGGTCCTACTCTTCCTGAGGTGCTAGGTCACCATGAAAAGGCGACTTTAGAGTTTGAGGAGTTGAATAATTTTGATGCCTCGCGCGATTCGTTACTGAGTCGACTTGCCGAGATTAGGGAAGAACTGGCCAAAGAACAGGCTTTGGTCAGATCAGCTCGCGCCGAATCGGCCAGCGCCGTTTCACTAAAGGTGGAGGAGTATCTCCGTGAACTCAGGCTTGCTAATGCCAGGTTCAGGGTCGATCTTTCTCCGGCACCAGACGGATCACCAGTTAATTTCATGTTTAGCGCAAATCCTGGCATGGCCCTCCAACTGCTGTCAAAGGTGGCATCGGGTGGTGAAATGTCACGAGTGATGTTGTCGGTGTGTCTTGTGGCCGCACGTCTCGCTGCTACGATGGTATTCGACGAAATAGATGCAGGAATCGGTGGTGAAACGGCTTTGCACGTTGGCCGGGCTCTTTCTCGATTATCGAAGGACCGCCAAGTAATAGTCGTCACTCACCTTCCTCAGGTAGCAGCGTTCGCAGACTTCCAATATGTTGTGGAAAAGGAACTGGGATCCGGTCGCGCCGACACTTCGGTTCGCCCCGTTGTCTCTTCTGAGAGGATAAGCGAGGTAGCGAGAATGCTTTCTGGTCAGTCGGCCTCTGAAGCGGCTCTGCGACATGCTTCGGAACTGTTGGAACTGGCGAGAGTGACGAGGAAATCGACATAGTGGTGTCATATTCGCAAGCTGATCATCTTGAATTGTCGAGTTATGTCGGGAGAAGATAGCATCCCGACGCGCTGGTATGGTTTGTGTAATTTTGTGAATGGAGATGGGTTTTGGCGAAGCATATTTTTGTAACGGGTGGCGTGGCCAGCTCGCTAGGCAAAGGAATAACTGCTTCGTCCCTTGGGAGGCTTCTCAAGCAGCGGGGATTGAAGGTGGTGCTTCAAAAGCTAGACCCTTATATCAACGTCGATCCTGGCACTATGAACCCCTTTGAACACGGCGAGGTATTCGTGACCGACGATGGGTCTGAGACCGACCTCGACTTGGGTCACTATGAGAGATTCGTAGACGTCTCTTTGAGGAGACCCTCGTCGGTTACCACCGGGTCAATTTACCAGGCAGTCATTGCCAGGGAGCGGAAAGGTGACTACCTCGGCAAGACCGTCCAGGTTATACCCCACGTTACCGACGAAATAAAAGCTCGTATCAAGGCTATCGCCACCGATGATGTCGATGTGGTAATTACCGAAGTCGGCGGTACCGTCGGCGATATTGAGATCCTCCCTTTCTTGGAGGCGATTCGCCAGTTTAGAAAGGATGTCGGCAGGAGCAATGTGTGTTATATACACCTGACGCTCATTCCGTATCTTGGTACTTCTGGAGAGCAGAAAACTAAGCCTACCCAGCATTCTGTTACCGAACTCCGGTCTAGGGGTATTCAGCCCGACGTTATCGTTACTCGATCCGACAAGCCGCTAGCCCAAGGCCTCAAAGAGAAGATCTCAATGCTCGCCGATGTCAATGAAGCTGCGGTGGTGTCAGCGGTCGATCTAGACAACATCTATCGGGTTCCTCAAGCCCTTCATGAAGAGGGGCTGGATGACTACGTTTTGGAACTTCTCCAGTTCAACAAGGATAACTATCCACTGGACCTTACAGTTTGGAATGCCATGGCCGAAAAGGCCGCTAATCCCAAGCGGGCCGTCAAGATCGGGATAATAGGTAAATACATCAACCTTGCCGATGCCTACTTGTCCGTGGTGGAGGCGCTCAAACATGGCGGACTTTTCTATGACACAAAAGTGGACATCGAGTTAATATCGGCCGAGCAGATTACTCCGATGCTAGCGGCGAGTTCCCTAGCGGGCTTGGATGCAATAGTGATCCCTGGTGGGTTCGGGAACAGGGGTATCGAAGGGAAGATAGCGGCGGCTAGCTATTCGAGAGAACGCGGACTCCCTTGCCTTGGCATTTGCCTTGGCCTACAGACGATGGTTATCGACGTCGCGCGTAATGTCGTCGGCCTAGAAGGAGCTCACTCTAGGGAGTTCAGCGAAGAAAGCCAATACCCAGTTATCGACCTGATGGAGGAGCAGCGCTCGGTTGCCAACATGGGTGGGACGATGAGACTTGGGGCATACGTGGCGAGGCTTACACCCGGAACTCAAGTGGCAAAGATTTACGGGGAAGAGATCGTTTCGGAGAGGCACCGCCATAGGTTTGAGGTCAATCCGAGATACAAGCAAAGGCTCGAGGATGCGGGCTTGGTTTGTTCGGGCCTGTCACCCGATGGATCCTTGGTCGAATTCATCGAACTTCCAGGACACCCTTACTGGATAGGGACTCAAGCTCACCCAGAGTTTAAATCACGACCGGACCGACCCCACCCACTGTTTCGAGAGCTGGTGGCAGCTGCACTATCCTATTCGGCCAGGGAGTCGACGAGCGAAGGTTCCGGCTCGGAATCCGACGAGTTCCAAAGTGTAAGGGTTCCCTTGTGACGGCGGAAGTCATTTCACAACGGGAGATTTGGAACGGTGGCTTCCTATCGGTTTCTGACGACACCTTCGAACTTGACTCGGGATCGAAGGTGTCACGCTTAGTGGTGCACCATCCTGGAGCGGTCGTGGTCGTACCGGTGACCTCTGAGGGATTGGTGGTGGCGATAAGGCAGTTTAGGGCCGCCGCTCAAGGCGAGTTGGTGGAGTTGTGCGCTGGCAAAAGGGACATCCTCGGAGAGCTTCCGATTGAGACAGCAAGGAGAGAGCTGAAAGAGGAGTTGGGCCTTGAGGCGGAGGAGTTTGTGGAGCTGGCGGGCTTTATGAATTCACCTGGTTTCTGCGACGAGTTTACTCATCTTTTTATGGCCCGTGAACTCAGCCACGTGGGTAGGGTTCCTCAAAGCGTCGAGGAGGCTGAATCCAAGGTGGTTGTGTTGCGGCTCGAAATGTTAGCCAGTTACCTTGCTGACGGAACAGTCAAAGATGCCAAGACGATTATTGGGCTCTTTCAGGCGAGGGATTTTATTGCGTCTGAGCCTACACCATCGGACTACCTCCACGATCAGCAAGATCTGATTGAACGAATTTGCTCCGACTGAGTTGGGATAGTGGAAATAGCTGGAGAAGATGGCACGAAACGACGGGAATTATCCGAGTTCGCCTCGCTCTTTTTGGCCGATCTATCAGTTCGTAAAGGTAGATCGGTCGCCACGCTGAAGTCCTACGAGTCAGATTTCTTGATCTTTGAAACCTACCTAGATTCTCGTGGACTCGAATACGGCTCAGTTAGCCGCCAAATTATCGACGAATACCTGCAGTACCTATTAAAGGATCACGATCCCTACAGTGCTCGTAGAGCACTTTCCGCGCTACGAGGGCTATTTAGGTTCCTTGTCAGAACGGGTCGCATGTCAGTTGACCCGGTTTACCTTGTCAAGCCGCCGAGGACCTCTTCCAGGCTTCCAAAAGCACTTTCTGAACGGGAGGTGATGGAGCTTTTAGAATCGGTTTCAGATGGCTCACCTTTGGCTCTTCGAGACAGGTCGATGCTGGAGCTACTTTATGGATCTGGACTTCGAGTGTCCGAGCTCTGTTCCTTGCGGACAGATGCCTTCCTAGACCATCCAAACCTACTGCTGGTTACCGGTAAAGGAAGTAAGCAGAGATTCGTTCCTATTTCCATTGAGGCTCTTTCGGCTACCGAACGGTATATCTTGCAAGGGCGAAGGTCGCTGTTGGCGGGCAAGGCCGATAGTGGAGCCCTGTTTCTCAATAGAACAGGTACACAACTCACCAGACAAGGAGCTTGGCTAACTCTAAAGGGCAGGGCTAGTGCAGTGGGACTAGGTTCGGTGTTTACTCCCCACACCTTGCGTCACAGTTGCGCTACCCATATGGTGGACCATGGGGCCGATCTAAGGGTGGTTCAAGAGCTGCTCGGTCACGCTGATTTATCCACTACTCAGATATATACCAAAGTGTCGATGACCAAGATGATAGCAATTCACAGACAGTTTCATCCTCGCTCGCAGGTTTTGGAGTAAAAATCTGGCTAACTTAGTTAACTATGTCGTCTAAGAAAACAGAGATAAGTCAAGAGGTCCCAGAAGTTATCGACCTCGCCGGGGCTCGGAAAGCTTTAGAGGAGGAGAAAGTCAGTCTCCAGCAAAAGCTCGAGGAGATGGGTTATGGAGGCTCTGGCCTTGAGTATGACGATAATTTCGCAGACTCCAGTCAAGTTACTGCCGAGAGGGGTGAAGCAGAGACACTGGTCGCACAGTTGAGAGAGGCTCTTTCGGACGTGGAGGTAGCGCTTTCGAAGATAGATTCGAATCGCTATGGGATCTGTGACAGCTGCGGACTACCAATATCGGCTGCGAGGCTGGAGGCGATTCCGACGGCAAAACTCTGCATAACATGCGTCGCCCAAAGGTCTCGCAGGTAGTGGGGGGGTATTTCAAAAAGTACGCGATATTTTTCATCGGTGCATTCATTGTCGTAGCCGCATTTCTTCGTCATATAATCACCCTTGATACCGGATTGATCCTGCTCGCGATTGTGCCGTCGGTGATACTTCACGAAGTAAGTCATGGGTATGTTGCGCTGCTTTTTGGCGACACCACCGCAAAACGTTCTGGTCGACTTACCTTGAATCCGATCGCCCACATTGATCCATTGGGATCAATCATTCTTCCAGCGATCCTGATCCTTAGTGGTGTATCTCCCATTGGATACGCCAAGCCCGTGCCAGTCAACGTGTCCGCACTGAGGAAGCCGAGAAATCAGGCTGTTTGGGTTTCGCTTGCTGGCCCAGCCACCAACTTGGCGATTGCGTCAATTGTGGGGTTGGTTCTGCGAGAGCGACTTCTCCACGAACTTAGTGCCGCAAGTTTTTTGGGGGTTGCCACCAACGCAACTATTGGAGGAGGCGCCCTCGATCAGTATCTGTTTTACCTGGGGATAATCAACGTAATGCTCGCAATATTCAACCTGATTCCGATACCTCCATTGGACGGCTCGGCGGTAGTGGAGCGATTTATTCCCAACAGACACCTTGCTAGCTATTACGGACTGCGGCGCTATTTTCTGCCCATCGTGATAGTAATCTTCATATTCCTGCCGGCTCTTATGCAGAAGCTCTTCACTCCATTTGTAAACGTCTGGTTTAGGGTGTTTATACCGAGCTAGGCTTCTCCGGGATCAAAAGAGGTAGCTACCTTAAGGTTGCAAAATTAACGCTAAAAAGTTAGAGAAAACCTGGCGATTGCTCAAGGTCATCTAGGTTATCGAAGGTCAGGATCGAAACCAGTTCCCCTTCAGAAATCGGATGAGAGTATAAGAATCCTTGGGCGTAGGGACACCCCAACTGGACTAGGGAGTCTTGTTGGTCGGCCGTTTCGACACCTTCCGCGACAATCGATAGCCCCAAAGCATTGGCCATCGCTATTATTGCCCGAACTACTGCGTAATCGTTGCCCTGCTCGTCAACTGCGGATACGAACTCCCTGTCTATCTTTAATGTGTCAAATGGCAGGTGTCTGAGGGTGCGAACGGAGGAATATCCCGTCCCGAAGTCGTCGATTGATATTAGGGTGCCCGCCTCCTTGAGCTGTGCAATTGTCCGACCGATAGTTTCAATGTCGTCCATTGCCACGCTCTCGGTGACCTCCAAGGTGAGTTGGCCGGGCGATACTTCGTACCTAGTCAGCTCGGTGGTCACGATTAGTGCGAAATTTGGATCTACAAGCTGCAGCTGCGAGACGTTAATCGCAATTTTAAGTGAGATCCCATGGTCATTGAGCGTTTTTATTAGCGAACAGGCACTCTTAAGTACTAATTCGCCTATGCGCGATATCAGTCCGGTACTCTCGGCTAGCTGTATGAATTCAAGTGGAGGAACGATACCGTAGTTTGGCCGCATCCAACGAACCAGTGCCTCCGCCGCAACAATTTTCCTATCGTCGAGTCGCACTATAGGCTGAAACAGTGTAAACAGTTCTCCACGGTCGATTGCAAGGTGGAGTTCTCGATATTTGCTTACATGGTCGTCTGCGATTTGGGCGCTCAAGGTAGCTTCGACAATTTCATAGCGGGCTCGTCCACGCGATTTTGCTTGGTAAACGGCCTGGTCAGCTAGGGAGATCATCTGTGAAGCGTTCGTGTTCCCGTAGCAGACGCCGATGCTGACACTGACGTAGACGTCATTGTTTTCGATTAGAAATGGTTCGTCAAATGCGGAAATGACCCGGCTAGCTATTTCTTCCGCTTGTCTTTTATCGGCCAGATTCTCCATAAGAATCAAGAATTCATCTCCACCAAAGCGAGAAACCGCCCTGGCCCCCACTGCCGAATTCGTGAGGCGATTTGCAACTTGCGCCAACAACCCGTCTGCGACAAAGTGGCCCAGGCTTGCATTAATTTCATGAAAACGGTCGACGTCTACGAAAAACACTGAGGCATATCTACGGTTAGTAATTGACCTGGCAATCGACTCGTCAAGTTTATTCTCAAACTGACTGCGTCCAGATAGCCCGGTGAGAGGATCGTGCAACCGTAGCCGATCGCTTTCGAGTTTCGCTGCGTGTATCTCTCGTAGGTCCCGCCTAATCGTCGCCAAGGCAATGGGTTGGTTATAAAGTGGGTCTGTCAGCACTAGAGATGTTACTTGGACCGGGAAGACTTTGTTGTTGGCCCAGTTTCTCAGCCATCCAACTCCTTTCCAATTCTGACCGGCGAAGATGTGGTCCAACTCTTCTGAATAAGCGAGCGAACCGTGCGCTGTTACGAAGTCGGAGAAGTGGGTTTCTGTTACATCTAGGTCGCCCGGCAGGGAGACCAGCTCTTTTCCGACTTCATTTACAAAAACCATCTTTCCATTCGGCGTTGCAATCGCGACGAAGTCATCAGAACTGTTGATGAGGGATTCAAAATGGTTGCGCCACTGCTCGGTAGAAAATGTCATTTTGATTTCCTGTGTCCACTGACTGGTAATCGGTAGTGACCTGGACCGATGATGAAGTTGGGGCGGGTACACCATTGGGCCTGAGCGAATTCCGCCTTCGGCGTGTTGGGCCCAAAGGAAGGGGGGGGTATGGGATTTCGTCTGCAGCGAAGGAGTAGGTCACCTGAGGCCGCTACTGCCGCCTGCACCAGGTCCGCTAGGGGACCACGTGTCAAATTCTTGGTGACTTTTATTGAATAGCTACTATTTAGCATCCTGCCATCGAATCTCAGACACCCCTTTGGGTTTATTCCGCTGGTGAGGAAATCACCCCAGATGAAATTTAGCAGAAAATTACACGGCTTTAATACTATCGATGTAATTTCATCGAAAGAATTACTGGACACTTCTAATCGGTCGCAAAGCAGGATCTGAACCGGGCAGCCTCTGCTATTTTTTTCAGGGGATCAAGAGAAGCTTGCTTGATCCTTTAGGCGATTCCGGCCGATCGACGATTGGCTGAGGTGAGGAGCCTCGACCTCTTCCCGCCCCACCTTTCCGACCCACTGACCAGGTTCACGCCGGGGGGCCTGATTGTTGAACCGTGTCTAGGTGGAGGAACTATTTTCAGGAAATATTTCTGTTTTCGACTCATCCCGGGAAGCGATTTTTCTGCGCAATTTAGCCATGAGACCTCCCCAAAGATAATTCAGGGGATTCATAGCTCAGAAAGCCTTAGTGCCCGGCGGACGCACGGGTCTTATGCCATCAATACCAGTCGGGTTGAAGCCGACCGACGACGACCACGGC
>JAKCBW010000160.1:579-3561 GCA_021842145.1 Actinomycetes bacterium | reverse complement strand
ACCTTCGACTTAGAGTTTGACTCGGTCGGCCCCGATGCCTACGGCGGCGTCCGTGCGGGACTTACCGCAACCACAAAGATTTCCAGGAAGGCTTTTGGCCTTGAGTGGAACCCGGCACTCGAGACCGGCGGCTTTGTCGTTGCCGACGAAGTAAAGCTAGAAATTGAAGCTCAGATCGTAAAGGCTTAAGTAATCTAAAAGCTGGGCAAAAAATGCCTAGCAACCGAAAAAGGGAGTCACTAAATGTGGCTCCCTTTTTCAATTCCCTAAATGTCCCTAATTACCAGAAATAGACCCGCACCAGAACTAGACGAAGCCTCAACTTCCAACGAATCGCAACAAGACGACTTCGTTGAGTGGCAGTTTAAATAATTCGAGCCGCCCGAGTTCGTCAGGCTGGAGAGTCCTCTCGATTTGACCCACTTTACTTTTTAGCAGGTGCATAATACGGGTTAGATCCAGAGAGGTGGTCGGTTGCGTCTTTTACCTCTTTGATCTGAGGTGCAGCCTCTTTGATTGCAACTTCGATACCCTGTGACAAGGTCACCGCCGCCATCCCGCAGCCCTGACAACCACCCGATAGGCGTACATAAGCGATGTCGTCTACGACACCAACCAGGTCCACCCGTCCACCATGCGCCGCAATTTGCGGATTTACCTCATTCTGCAATACAGAGCTGATCAACATCGCTACGTCAGAACTCATCGACTCGGGACCAAACTCGGGAAAAACTGTGTTCTCAACGACCGGCGAATTGGGATTGAGTATCACGAGTCCACCGTCAGTGGATAGGTCTAGCGTAGCGCCCAACAGGCGATCACGAGAGGCCTCCGGCACCACAACGCTCACCCCGTTTTGTAACACGATGAGGTCACCATCCGTAGCGTCTGCTAGGTGCTCAAAGTACACGTCATACTCAAAGCTGGTAGCATTTGCCCCGCTTACGTCGACCCATAGTGCCAAGAGTTCCGAGTCTTCCTCCTGAGAAAGCGCCTCTAAAACCACCTCCGCCGCAGCAGAGGTCACCTTAAACGGATGCTCTTTATCGCCTATCTCCACTTTTCACCACCAAAAAATAATCCCGAATAGCAACTAGCCTAGTGTCATGAGAAGGGTAGTACTAATAGAACCCGCCCGGAGCTACCGCACTAGAGATTTCATGGCCGGCGCAGCCTCCTTGGGACTCGAAGTCCTCGTGGTCTCGGACGAACCAAGTCCGCTTGGAGAAGGCTTAGCGCGATTCGTCGACGTTGACTTTAAAGACATAGAGAAATCGGTCGAAAAAGTAGCTCCAATCGCCTACGAATTCCGAGCAGACGCTATCGTAGCCATCGACGACAAGGGTTTAGCGCTAGCGGCGGCAATAGGTGAAGCAACTGGCATCTCTTCAATTAGCGTCGAAGCAGCAAAGCGAAGCATGAACAAGGCTGAGATGAGAAAAACGCTCGCCAAAAGTGGAATCTCCCAGCCGGATTTTGAAGTCGTCGATATGGCAAACTCGAAGGAGTTGGAGAGTCAAATCAACCTCCTCTCCGGGGCCGTCGGCGGTTATCCATTGATCATCAAACCGACTGGCCTCTCTGGCTCGCGGGGTGTAGTGAAGATTTCACAAGCAAATGAAATTCCTTCCGCCCTCGAAGTAGTCAAAAAAGCGATCGAAATGTTCGGTCAAGAAAATCAAGCAATGCTGGTCGAGCGGTATATCGACGGAGCAGAATTCGCGGTGGAGGGGGTGGTAAGCGGCGAGGTACCCGAGATACTTGCAATCTTCGACAAACCTAGACCACTTGATGGCCCCTACTTCGAAGAGACGATCTACCTGTTACCGAGTGCTGCGCCCCCGGGTCTGCAAAGCCTAATCGAAGAATTGGTGACCAAGTCAGTCATTGCCCTTGGCATCGATGTCGGCGCATTTCACGCCGAGGTACGAGTTGAGAATCATAAGCCACCAGATGGAAAGGCAGATTCTACCTCCAAAAAGGTATTTCTGATCGAAGTCGCCGCAAGGTCCATTGGTGGAAAATGCTCGAAGTCGCTTAGGTTCAAAAATGGCAGGACCCTGGAGGAAGTCCTGTTAGCGAGGCAGCTTGGTATCGACCTCGAGGGTAGGAGCAAGGCTAAACAGCAGGTCTCTGGCGTATTGATGATCCCCACACCTAAAGAAGGAGTTCTAAAGTCCATCAGCGGCGAAGAGGAGGCGGCTAGACTTCCATACATCACCGAGGTGGACATCAGTACCCCAATTGGAAGCTACCTTAGGCCAGTTCCATTTTCCGATGGTTACCTTGGCTTCGTCTTCGCCAAGGGTCCAAGCCGCAACAGAGTACTCGAAGCCCTCAATCGAGCGGAATCCCTCCTCCGCTTCGAGATTGATCAGCAAAGTTTGGCCGACGAATGCCAGTAGTAACAGAGTCGACGAAAACTAGGGTGGTTTGAGATGAATATTTTGGTCGTATCTAGCTATGAGTTAGGGCACCAGAGCCAGGCTGGGGCCGAGCTAATTTCACTTCTGTCGAGACCCGAGAACCGAATCGCCTCTCTGGATGTGTCACTGACAGATCACATTCAGCGGCAGTTGAATGTGGCCATAAGTTCGCTGTCGGGTAGAAGCATCGAAGACACCGAGGGGCCATGGGAGATCGAAGACGTCTTCGCTCTCGCCGACGTAATCGCCTTCTCTGTTCCAATGATGACAGCGGCTTCGATGACTAAGCAGCTGATCAAAAGGGCAAAATCAGCAAGTCAAGGAAGCAAAGTATCCGTCTTTGGTCTATACGCATCAGTCTTGGCTAAAGAAAGCGATCTAGGGATCGACGCTTACTTCGCCGGCGAGTTTCACGGGCCATTTGTCGAGTGGCTCGAGTCCGGTGCACCGCTCCAGGATACGGAGTGCACCACCATCGAAGTTACCAAAAATAAAGAATCACTCGTTCCGAATAGGTCGGCCTTCCTGCCGCCTGTGTATTACCCGCCAATAGAGG
>JAKCBW010000160.1:0-569 GCA_021842145.1 Actinomycetes bacterium | reverse complement strand
TTCACTGTCCGGTTCCAGCGGTATACCACGGCCGAATAAGAGTCAATCAAGTGGCCGATGTGCTCTCGGACATAGCCAACCTGGTCGAGTCGGGTGCACAGCACATTACCTTCGGCGATCCCGACTTCTTGAATGCCCCGGCCCACTCTAGGAAGGTCGTGGACGCCCTCCATAGCCAATTTGGTGCAGGTAGTGATTACGAGGCAGCGACGGGCTCATTTGTCACTTTTGACGCAACCATCAAAATCGAGCATATCTTGGCCCATCGAGGAGTCATAGAGGAGTTTGCGCAAAAGGGTTGCGTAATGATTACGAGTGCCGTCGAATCGCTCAACGATACAGTGCTAGCAAAACTCGCCAAAGGGCACACCAAGGACGAGGTTATCGAGGCAACCGAGTTTCTCCATAGTCTCGGGATAACAATGCACCCTTCCTTTCTCCCCTTCACCCCTTGGACAGAGAGTCGAGACCTCGCAGAAATATTAGATTTCTGTTTGGAGTTCGGTCTGCAAGACGTCGTCGAACCAGTGCAGTTCGGAATCCGTCTTCTCGTACCGCCAGGCTCGCTC
>JAKCBW010000159.1 GCA_021842145.1 Actinomycetes bacterium | reverse complement strand
TTCCGACCGACGCGAAAGCGGCAAATGGAGCCTGGTATTTCGACTACGGCGGCTATATATCGATCGGTTACAACGCCGGCACTTTCGGGGCAAACCCCCCAACTAGCTTCGCCAGCCTCCTGCAGCCCCAGTACAAGGGTGCGGTCGCTCTGGACGGTAACCCAACCAGCGCTGGTGCTGCCTTTGGAGCGGTCTATGCGGCGGCACTCGCCAACGGTGGCTCCTTCGCCAACATTCAGCCCGGACTTAACTACTTCAAGCAACTCGCTAAGGCTGGGAACTACGTTCCAGTACAGTCGTCGCCAGCGGTGATCGAAAGCGGTCAGATCAAGGTGAACATCGACTGGGACTACCTGAACGCCGCCTATGCATCGACCGTCGCCGGCAAAGTCAACTGGAAGGTTTTCGTGCCATCCAACGCTAAGTACGCCTCGTACTACGCTCAGGCGATATCGGCGAATGCTCCGGATCCAGCGGCGGCCCGACTTTGGGAAGAGTACCTGTACTCGCCGGCTGGCCAGAACCTGTGGCTAAAGGGTTTTGCTCGTCCGATACTTCTGCCCGCCATGGAGGCTGCTGGAACGGCAAACGCTAGTTACGTAAAGCTCCTGCCGGCCGTCTCTGGAGAGCCGACCTTCCCGACGCCCGCCGAACTTTCACAGGCGCAGTCGCTAGTCGCATCTCAATGGCCTAACATTGCTGGTTAGTGTAAAAAACGCACTATAAGGAGCGAGTTGGCCAGTACAACCAACGTTGAGGAATCAGCTCACGGTAGGGCTGAGGGGGTTAGCTCCCTCAGCCCTACCGGGTTGAGGCCCAAGAGAAAAAGACGAAGTTGGCATAATGGAATCGGAACGGTTCCTTTTCTCGTCTATCTCGGACTTTTTTTAGTAATACCGGCTATTTCGGTAGTGGTGACGGCATTTCAAAGCGGCTCGGGCAGCTTTACAATGTCGAACTTCAATGAGGCAGTGCACGGTGTCTACCTCAAGTCATTCATAAACAGCATCCAGCTATCTTTCGCCGCAGCTATTGTGGCCACGGTACTAGGGGTACTTGCCTCGCTAGCCGTTTGTGCGTCGTCAAACAGGATCGTTCGGGCCCTGGTATCCTCGGGTTCGGCGGTATTCGCCAACACCGGAGGCGTACCGCTCGCCTTCTCATTCATAGCGACCGTGGGGAACTTCGGCGTAATAACCAAGCTATTGACAGATGTCGGATTCAACCCCTACGACCATGGCTTCTCCCTCTATTCTGTCCTCGGCCTTACCATTGTTTATCAGTACTTTTTGATCCCGCTGATGGTACTAATCATGATTCCGCCGATCGAAGCCCTCAGAAAAGAGTGGGTGGATGCCTCCTCATCTTTGGGAGCTACCAGGGCCCAGTTTTGGCGATGGGTTGGGATCCCCCTCCTCGCACCACCAATACTCGCCGCATTCATCGTCCTTTTTACCGACGCATTTGCGGCCTACGCTACCGCCGAGGCGCTTACCTCTGGGACGATCTCCCTCGTTCCAATTCAACTGGGCGCATTGATCTCTGGAAACGTCCTTGCCGGCCAGACCAATCTGGGTGACGCACTAGGCGCTGGGATGATCGCAATTGTCCTCGTGGCTGGATTCCTCTACGCCTACGTTCAAAGGAAGGCATCCAAATGGTTGCGGTAACCACCAACGTCGGCCGGGGCGGAAAGGACTCTGGAGCGTCCAACGTCTTGAAGCTGGGGAAGCCATTTCGCTACGGTGTCTTAGGTCTCGTCGGGCTCTTCTTCATCATCCCAATAGTTGCCTCTGCGAGATTTAGCTTTTTGGGCAACAACAACACCTTCACCATCTCGGCCTACACCGAACTCTTCGGCACTGCGCAGTTCTGGAGCACGCTATTTCTGTCGGTCAAGATCGGAATAGGGACCGTTCTGTTGACCCTCTCGCTTCTGATTCCAACCGTCGTATGGATCCATCTGCGGGTGCCAAAGCTAAAGCGGGTCTTCGAGTCGATCTCCCTTCTTCCACTGGTCATACCCTCGGTCGTGGTGACCCTAGGAGTGATCACATCCTTCAAGAGCCTCCCTAACATAATCATGGGAACCCCAGTTATCCTGGCCCTTGAGTACGTTATCTTGGCCCTTCCATATAGCTATCGAACCTTCGATTCGGCGGTTCAGGCGATAGACCTCAAGACTCTGGTGGACGCTGGACAGTCCCTTGGTGCAGGATGGATCAAACTGCTGAGGTATGTGCTGCTACCCAACTTACGCTCCGGCCTGCTTGGCGCAGCAATCCTCGCGTTCGCCTTTTGCCTCGGTGAATTCGCAGTCGCATCACTTTTGAGTTTCACCACATTCCCGGTCTTTTTGGTTCAGGTAGGTCAGGTCGCGGCGAGCCAAGCCGTTGCGCTCTCGCTCATCGCACTCCTTTTCACCTGGATGCCATTGGCCGTGATCATCATCGTCTTCGGCCAAAGGAACGCTTCTTCCAAGAAGAAGAGCGTATCTTTGGCAAAGACTATCGAACTAGAGGAGACGACCGGAATTGCCTAAGTTCCTCGTCCTTCCTTTTACCGCACTCCTCGATTGGAACGAAATCAGATGACACAAGCTACCAACGCCGACACCGCTACGAGCGCCAGAAATGGTGTAAAGGTCGACCTAATCGGGCTAAGTCGATATTACAAAGATGTCGCCGCCCTCAAGTCGATGAACCTGAGCGCTTCGCCCGGTGAACTAGTAGTACTCCTCGGCCCTTCGGGCTGCGGCAAGACGACCGCGCTTCGGGCCCTCGCCGGGCTCGAAGTACTAGACGGCGGAACGGTCATGATCGGCAGTAAAGACGTCACGAGGCTGCCCGCTTCTAAGCGAAATATCGGCATGGTCTTCCAGAGCTACAGCCTCTTTCCGAATATGACCGCAAAAGCAAATGTAGAATTTGGGCTGAAAGTTCGCAAGGTATCGTCATCAGAGAGGTCGAAGCGGTCCGGCGAACTCTTGGAACTCGTCGGCCTGTCCACACAGGCAGACCGATACCCACACCAACTCTCCGGTGGTCAGCAACAACGAGTTGCGCTAGCTAGGGCGCTTGCGATCAAGCCCGAAGTTCTGCTGCTAGACGAGCCACTTTCAGCACTTGACGCAAAGGTGCGGGCCCAGTTGCGCGACGAGATCAGGCGCATCCAGCTCGAACTCGGGATAACCACCTTCTTTGTCACCCACGACCAAGAAGAAGCACTCGCTCTCGCCGACAGGATTGCGGTAATGAGAGCGGGGGAAATCGAACAGATAGATACCCCGCTAAGTGTCTATTCCCAGCCTACGACTGAGTTTGTGGCCGAGTTCGTCGGAAAGGTAAACCGACTGGCAGGAGTGGTGGTGAGCCCGGAAAAGGTCGACGTGGAATCGATAGGTCCGATCAGCTACGACGGCAAAAACACCCAATTCCAACCAGGCACCAACGTAGTAGTTCTGATCAGGCCCGAAGCCTTAGGGATAATGATTTCCGACTCTGGACAGTGGAGGTTGGTATCCAAAAGTTTCCTAGGGGCTTCGGTAAAGCTGAACCTGATCAATCAGGGGGGCAAGCGAGT
>JAKCBW010000158.1 GCA_021842145.1 Actinomycetes bacterium | reverse complement strand
GACCTTGCTCATGTAATCTGGAATCGATCATGAGCAGCTGCTTAGGGACGGCTCATAGTCCGCCTTGCCGCGTGACTGCACAGCCACCACGAGGCCCGAATTATTAACCATCTCTTTGTCCCTTCGAACTGAAGGGGTTCAGACCGAAACTAACTTGGTTAGTCGATGAAAGGACCCAAGCCATGCCCGGAGCCAAGAAGTTCACTACCAAATCCATATAGCTTCGCTCTCCCGATGGACTTGGCACATGGGGCGCCATGCGAGGAATTTAGTTTGATTCTCGCCACCAAAGCTGGTCGACGAGTATGCATCACCACTAAAGCGCCTAGTAATCTCTCTGAACTGCTTCTCCGCCAAATTCATGAAGTAGCTCTGAGAACCCCGGGTTCACATTCAAAACCGAAACTCGGCGCCAGCTTAGCCTCGGCACAAACACGTGTTCGATCTACCAACACCGCAAAAGCGAGAATATTGGCTCGCTATTTCGATACGATCAACACGAATCAGTGGAGTTCTTCACAGTCTGAAAGACCCCCTCTTTACGTTTCACCTTTTATGCAAAGTACCCACAATGCCAACTGCACCCGCTTCTCAGGCTCGGTCTCAAGCTCAGAACGGAAGGTTTGCAGCAGGGAAACAATGTCAAATCACCCTGCCATAGATCTCAAACGGTGCGAAAAACACTTAGGACTTCATTCCCAATCGATACCAAGTTGCTACACTTCGCTTCATTTGCGTCGTCTATCGAGTGTCAATCACGGTACTTGGTTTGGTGGTCGACCTGATGTAGCCTGTCCTTGCGATGCCTCCAACCCACGAATGGGACCAGTTGTTCCAACGCGTCCCATCAGGTCGAAGGTAGATTCGACAAAATGACCGGCGAAAGAGCACACAAGAAGCGCCAATCGAAGCGGCGGTTCCGTCCGACGCCCTGGCAGATCGTATTCGCCATCGGAGCATTGTTGATTGTCGTGGCGGCTGGATTCGGTTACTACGCGCTAAGTTCCAATCGATCAGCACTAGCAACAGCCGTCACCACAACCACTAGCCAGCACACCGGTAGCCAAGGGACCACTACCACTACAGCCATCCAGCCAACCACACCCGGTCCCCAGTTTTCGGCGGCAATACAGGCGGAGAATGCCAAGCCAGGCACCTCCGCCTGGCGCATATCGGGTTACCAGATCAAAGATTCCATCCAGGGCTACACCTCAAATGTGAGTATCCTGCCCGGGCAGAGTTTCAACTTGTACGTTTCAACCATCGAGCCATCCTTCACGGTCACTGCGTTCCGGATGGGGTGGTATCAGGGAAATCTCGCTCGGCAGATCTGGCAGTCCAAACCAATTCCAGGCGTCTCTCAGCCAAAGTGTCCGCTCCTTCAGGCCACCAACACCATAGAGTGCTACTGGAAGTCGTCGATAAAGGTCACTACCAACTCCACCTGGTTCCCAGGTGACTATCTGTTACTGCTGCACGGAACTAATCACCAGGAAAGCTACGTACCGATAACTATCCGCCAACCGAACTCTAACTCCGCCTACTTAGTAATAAACGCCGTCACCACCTGGCAGGCATATAACACCTATGGGGGCTATGACCTCTATCACGGACCCATCGGCTACTCCGACCGATCTACCAAAGTCTCCTTTGATCGCCCCTATTCCTACCAGTTCGGACAAGGGGCTGCGGACTTTTTAGGTAACGAGTTCCCGATGGTTTCCCTAATGGAGAAGTTAGGTCTTAATGTGAGTTATGTGACGAGCGTAGACCTCCAGCGATTTCCAAACGTCGTCAAGGCGCACTCGGTGATCATCTCCCTCGGGCACGACGAGTACTGGTCCCCCCAGATGCGAAGCGTAGTAACACAAGCTCGAAATCAAGGTACGAACCTGATGTTCTTAGGGGCCAATGCGATCTTTAGAAGGATCAGGTTCGACTCGTCTCCGCTAGGCAGCTACCGGATTGAAGTCAACTACCGAAGCGCAGCACTTGATCCCTACAACTCGATAAACCAGAAGTACGTCACGACTAACTGGCCATCCCCACCGGCGGCTGACCCAGAATCGTCGCTAATTGGTATCCAGTACAGCTGTAATCCAGTCCACTACCCAATGGTCATCACCGACCCAAGTGCGTGGATCTTTTCCGGTACCGGATTGACATTTGGATCGAGGATACCCCAACTAGTAGGAAGCGAGTTCGACTCCTACAACCCAAACTACCCCACCCCTAAAAACCTTCAGATATTTGCTCATTCGCCGGTACTGTGTCGCAACGTACCTTACTTTTCGGACATGTCATACTATGTAGCGTCCTCGGGCGCCGGGGTATTCGCCACCGGAACCAACCTCTGGATAGCCTCGATGACTACCTGGGTATGTCCCCCACCACTCAGTGGATGCCCAATAGCACCAGTGGTGAAAATGACGGAAAACGTACTAAACGCCTTTGGAAATGGTCCAGCGGGGCCTAAATACCCTTCCATTTCAAATGCCTACCAGGTCTACCGGCACCCACCTATTCCCCCACTCACGCCGTACATACCGCCGCCAGCGCCAACGACGACCACAACGACCATTCCCCGCGACGGCTGCCCGTCGTCCTCGACCACAAACCCAAGTTCATCCACCCCATCGCCAGGTACCGGAACCACAAATCCGTGTACGACCACTACCACCATTGCGGGATCTACCACCACCACCTATCCCGGGGAAACGACTACGACAACACCCTCTCAGACGACGACAACGACCATTTCCGGGACAACCACGACGACTCAGGGGTCAACTACAACGACGACGGCAACGGCAACGGCTCCATAATTTCCCACTTGCCACCAGGCTGATTTCGGCATCAACCGACCTTGGGTGGTTCGTTGATCTTGGTAGTAGTAACTGCGGTAATGCGAGATTAAGCGGAGCTTCATTCCCGAAGGAGTAGCCACACCAGAACGACTTAGGCAAGTGGGCAACTCTCGATAAAGTAAAGAAATTTAACTTATAAGGAATAATTGAAAATGCAACTAGTTTTAACTGCTAGACGCTAAAGTCATATCTAAGCAAGTCAAAGATCAAAGAAATGAGGAAAAAATGGCAGCAAAGACGGCGACAGAGCTGGGCCTAGCAACCGGAAAGTGGACTATTGACCCGGTTCACTCCCAGATCGGCTTCTCGGCGAGGCACATGATGGTCTCCAAGGTACGTGGATATTTCACGGAATTCTCGGGTGACGTTGAAGTCGAAGAAGATCTCACACAATCGACGGTATCGGTAACGATTCAGGCCGTTTCTATCACAACCCGTCAAACCGACCGTGACAATCACGTACGTTCATCCGACTTCCTCGATGTAGAGAACCACCCAACCCTCACATTTGTATCCAAGAGGATCACTCCAGCCGGATCGAATTGGGAGCTCACCGGTGACCTAACCATCCGCGGCGTCACCAAGGAAACAACCTTCGACTTAGAGTTTGACTCGGTCGGCCCCGATGCCTACGGCGGCGTCCGTGCGGGACTTACCGCAACCACAAAGATTTCCAGGAAGGCTTTTGGCCTTGAGTGGAACCCGGCACTCGAGACCG
>JAKCBW010000157.1 GCA_021842145.1 Actinomycetes bacterium | reverse complement strand
CGATCTAACCTCTTTTGCTGGTCAATGACTGCGGCACCGCTAGTAAACGGGCTCGCACTGCTGTGGATTGCCGTTGAAATAACTACCGTGATATCTGCGCTGCTCGTAGCGATCGACGACACCGACGAGGCAACCGAAGCTAGCTGGAAATATGTGTTGATTGCGTCGTTGGGTCTTGGCATTGCGCTCTTTGGAACAATCATCATGTACTACGCCGGTACCGCAGTATTTGGACCTTCATACGAGCTCTCCTTTACCACGCTGCTAACTGGTGCAGCCAAGTTTCCACCCGATATCGTACGGCTGTCATTCGTGCTAGCTGTGCTGGGATACGGAACGAAGATGGGGCTCGCCCCCGTCCACACCTGGTTGCCCGATGCCCACTCCGAGGCGCCTACTCCGATCTCCGCACTACTTTCAGGTGCCCTGTTGGCTATCAGCTTCTACGCCATCCTGCGCTACTTCCAAATTGCAATCAGGAGTCTCGGTCCGGCTTTCCCTCGGGAGGTCCTCCTCATATTCGGCTTGGCATCCCTGGCACTCGCTTCCCTCTACCTGCTCGCCCAACGGGACATAAAGAGGCTCCTCGCCTATTCGAGCGTCGAACACATGGGCATCTTGGCCATCGGAATGAGTTTTGCCGCCCCAATTGCAATATTTGGCGTGCTCCTTCATGTTCTTGCCCACGCCGCCGCCAAAGGGACCGCCTTTTTCGGTGCAGGTTCTGTAGTGCGAAAATTCGCAACCAAAGATCTACATAAGATTCGTGGAGGCGTCGATCTCCTCCCCTGGAGTGGTCCCATGTTTTTAGCCGCGATCCTCGCCTTGTCGGCCATGCCACCATTTGGTATCTTCCGCAGTGAGTTTCTCATCGTATCTGGCGGACTTAAAGATCCACAAGACACCGCTGCGGTCCTGCTAGTAATACTGGTCACCATTGCCTTCTTCGGCCTGTCGTGGTTTGGTACCCAAACGATGCTCAGCCCGAGGGATTCCCTGCAAATACAGCCTCCAACGGGCGGCTCAGCTTTAGTAAAGGGCGAAGTAAGTATCTACATAGTCGTCGCAATGGCGATAGGACTAGCCGCACTTGTGGTCTTGGGGGTTCATCCACCCGCAGTGCTCACCCGACTATTGACCCACGCCGCCGGCGAGTTAGGAAGTCCGAGTTGACACAAATCCAGAGGGACCACTGCCAAAGTATTGACGCTTTCATTTCCGAAGTAGTTGCCCAGTCGAAGGGTGTCGGCAGGTTCTGTGGACTTTTCGCAACTGCGGAGCGAAGCGGTGTCAGGCTGGACGTACTTTTTGCGACCGATTCTCAACTGCGACTGACATCGGTATTGTCCCCAGAATCCGAAGAGGGTTTCCCGTCGCTGACTCCCTATATCCCATCGGCGACCTGGTACGAGAGGGAGATATTCGACCTTTTCGGTCTCTTGGCAACCGGATCATCAGGGCCTTACCCACTGGTCCTACCTCTTTCCAAAAACCTACCGAGACCGCGACCCGGTTCGGGTTTCGCCAAATTACGCGACCCATTTGAAATTGATCTAACTCCTTTGCCTGCACACCTCCAGGGCGAGGGCGTTTTCACTATCCCCTATGGCCCAGTTAGGTCCGGAGTTTTTGAATCGGTGGAATATGTGGTGGAAACGGTAGGGGAGGATGTCTCGCACCTCCGGCCCAGGGTGTTCTATAAGCATCGTGGAGTCCAAGTAGCCTTCGAAGGCCTAGATATAAGTGATGGCGTACTCATGGCCGAAAGAAGCGAAGGCGTGGCCAGCGTGGCCAATGGGGTCGCATATTGCAGCGCCCTGGAAAGGATTGCCGGGGTCGAGCCACCATCCGTGGCTGCCTTTCTTAGGGTGATACATGCCGAGCTAGAGCGGATCGCCAATCACCTAGACTCCATCATTCGCCATTGTGAAGCAGCCGGTCAGGCCGTGGCGTATTCGAGATTCTCTCTCCATAAAGAGCGATTGCAGCGACTTCGGGGAGGGATGTGTGGAAGTCGATTCGGACGAGGGGTTGTGGTCCCCGGCGGGGTATCTGGGCCGCCCCTGATTAGTACAAAAGAGCTACTAGGGAAGCTGGATGAAATCGAAAAAGATCTCCGATCAGACCTCAGATTACTTATGGCTACGCCGTCTTTTCTGGATCGACTAACGGGGACAGGCGTGCTTTCTCCCGCCCTCGCCCATAGGTTCGCCGCCGTCGGTCCAGTGGGAAGGGGCTCGGGCCAGGGCAACGACGTACGCTTCACTAGAGCATACGACGGTTACCAGCACCTCGGCCACCAACTAATCGAGACCCGTTTAGAAGGGGATGCTCTATCTAGACAGTGGGTAAGGATCGATGAAATATATGGGTCATTTCACCTCATTCGTCAGGCGACAGATCGACTCGACAGAGCTGGTCATTCGTCGAGTATGTGGCGGTCGAGTATGTGGCGTAACAACCTCGGTGTGGTGAGTGGCGAGGATTGGGGATGGGCCGAAGCGCCCCAAGGTGAGTTGCTCTATCTAGTCAAGGTCGAAGACAACAAGCTTATAAGGGTGAAACCGCGCTCGGCTTCCTTCCACAACTTCGGCCTCTTCCAGGCCGCCTTTCCCAGCGACATACTCACCGACTTTGCCTTTATCGAAGCGAGTTTCGGAATCTCAATAGCGGGAGTAGCGGGCTGATGCCATGGATCCCAAGGGGCTTACGAGATGGCATCGTTACCAGCCGGTACCCTCAAATCCAGGAGAAGTACGGTAGCGATTTTCGAGCAACGCTCTCGGTAGAGGGGGATCATTACGACCAGGCTATGGCGGAGAGCGTTGTCAAGGCGTGCCCAACTCAAGCTGTCTCAAATGAAGGTGGAAACTTACGCCTCGACAGGGGACGATGCATCCTTTGTGGTCGGTGTAAGGAGTTATATCCAGAGGTATTTCAATTCAGTTCTGACTTCGAGACGGCGACCATTCAAAGGAGCCAGCTTGTCGTCCCACAGCTCGAAGAGACGACGGAAGCATTGGCGCAAACAAGGAACGAACTAGCGCTTCGGGTAAAGGCACTGGGACATTCGGTACATATCCGCCACATCGACATGGGCTCAGATGGTGCCGACGAATGGGAGATTGCCGCACTCAGCAACCCGATATATGACGTTCAGAGGCTAGGAATCTACTTCACCGCCAGTCCGCGTCACGCCGATCTCCTGCTGATTAGCGGAGTAGGAACGATCGGAATGGTTCCTTCGTTGCAAAAAACTCTTGATTCAATGGCATCTCCCAAAGTGGTGCTCGCTTCGGGAGTGGATGCGATTAGTGGTGGCCTCATTGGTCGTGGTTACTCCTCAAACGGGGGAATTTCTCAAATTGTCAATGTGGACGTCTTTATCCCCGGATCTCCCCCGACTCCCTTCGGTCTGCTTTACGGAATACTCTTAGCGACCGCCCGCATCCCCACAGATCACCGAAGGCGAAGCCAAGGTACTAATGGACTTGCTAAGGCCAGATATCGACCGATTACACCCCTGGCCCGAACCAAGTACAAATCACCTACCAAGGAGGAGCGGTGAGTACCTCACTGTTCAGCTACGGACTCATCTGTTTTG
>JAKCBW010000156.1 GCA_021842145.1 Actinomycetes bacterium | reverse complement strand
AATCACGACTATCGCCGCTACAGAGACTAATTCGATAGCCAAGAAGACCTGAGTCAATTTGGCCGTCGGTCGAGCGCCGCGAAGCAGCGGCACCAGTGCAAAGAGTGACCAGAAAAGCGCCATAGCCACCTCGGCGATTGCATTCGCCTTGTATCCAGGAAAGAGAAGGTTGAGGCTATAGGTGGAAGCCGGGATGATAATAGGTGGAATGGAGGTGAAGTAGGCGAGAATCATCACCCATGCCTGAAAACGAGACGCCCTCCCACCTAGCACTCGCGCAGACCAGTGGTAAGAGGCACCAGCGTGAGGAAAGTGCTTGTTGAGAAGGCGAAATACAAAAGCGCCGATAATGAAGGGGATAGCAATTATCGCTATCGCCGGCAGCGTCCAAAGACCTGCGTTCTCAGCCATAACGCCGCCAGTAGCGGCGATAGAAAAGAGGGGACCGACGCTCGAGACCGAAAGGGCGACGAGGTCACGGACGTGAAGGGACTGCTTGAGCCCTTGTGCGCTTCCCACGGGAGACGCCTTTTGGCTGCCCTTTCTGTTCAACCGCCCCGACAAGAACACTCCCTGGAATAGATCCTCACAAAATGCGAACTGCTTGCAATAACAACCAAACTAGTCCGAGTTGCATTCCGAAAGTTTGATTCAAATCGGCAATATTTACCGTTGCGTCGAGAGTCAGGGCAGGAAGGGATTATTGCCGTGCAGGTTAGTGGCGAGAAACCAAGTTTCTCCTCAATGGAAAGTATCAAGCACGCGTCGATAAATTGATAGGGTGTAAATCGAAGGTACATGAAGTTTGCTCGAACCCGGAGGATGTTGCTTTGACGTCAATTGACATAAAAGACCAGCTTGTAGCTGGGACGATTGAAATCAAGGGTAGTGGGGGGGACCCCATTGAGGCTTATTACGCTTCACCAGTCGGCGAAGGACCGTACTCGTCGGTGGTCGTAATCCACCACATGCCCGGATTCGACGATGCCACCAAGGAGATAGCCCGTAACTTTGCATATCATGGCTATCGGTCAATCTGCCCAAATCTCTACTCCAGGGAGGCACCCGGCGCCTCACCAGACGACGCAGCTGCCGCCGCAAGGGCGCTAGGAGGGGTCCCCGATGAACGCCTCGTTGGAGACGTCTCAGGAGCAGTCGAGTTCCTGCGAGCGCAAGCAGACAGCACAAAAAAAGTTGCGGTCATCGGCTACTGCTCAGGCGGTCGACAGTCCTTTCTAGCGGCTTGTAGCCTCGATCTGGACGCAGCGATAGACTGCTACGGAGCCTATGTGGTTGCAAGTCCTCCGGAGGGCGCCCCGCTTAAAGTAGGTCCGATACTCGATAAAGCTAAGGATCTCTCCTGTCCTCTCCTGGGACTTTTCGGTGACGAAGATAAATTTCCCACCCCAGAAGAGGTGGCGGAACTCGATCGAGTATTAACTCAACTCGGGAAGGAACATGAGTTTCACAGCTACCCAGGAGCGGGCCACGCTTTTTTTGCCCCAAATCGCCCCAGCTATCGCGTGGAGGCAGCCAACGACGGTTGGCAGAGGATTTGGTCATTCTTGGGAAAGCATCTCTAGGGCCGGCCACCAATGTGTACTTATTTAACTGAAAAAGTCTCGGTAGCTGGATCCGGCAAGGGAGCCGGCGGGTGGTTCAAAGTCACCGATTCGAGTGTCTATTTTGACCATCCAGTCCATGCTCCATTTGGACATAGCCTCAACTTAGACTTTCTGAACCCGGAGCTAGGTCCATCGCACCGGGTTGCCCTGGAGTTAAGTCCTTCAACAGCCAGAGCGCTGGCTCAAGCAATACTGGACATACTGGAAACTATTCCTTCGGAGCTATTAGCTCAAGAAGACGCAAACTAGCGTCACCAGTAGGCTGTCAAGACGGTTCGGCGGTGACCCACCGGACCGTCTTCCTCCACAAACCAATTTGCTTAGAAGAACTGAGGACTTCTGGTTCAAGATCGACAGGCCTCGCTCCGGTCCAACGATAGTGGTCTGTTATGGGTAAGGAGTCCACATGTCCTTGGGTCACTGAATTGTGCCGACAAAGACCGGCGATCAGAACCAACGTTCGATAGCGGAAAGCTAAAACGGGTTAACTTGACATAATATCTATTATCGGACATTAGGGGAGACCCACCTGAGGGACCTTTTACTACCCCCGGAAGAAAACTTAGTTACTATCCGACCCGCTCGCCCATCAAGTAACCACCGCCAACTAGGTGCACCTTGAGGAGGTTGGTTGTTCCACCGACTCCAAAAGGAAGTCCTAACACCAAAACTACTAAGTCACCCTCTTTGATAATTCCCATCCGTTGAGCGGCAGTAACGCTCTCATCCAACACCTTGTCGGTATCTAGCGACTTTGAAACGATCGCAGGCGTAACTCCAAATGACAACGTTAGCGAGCGTGCAACTGATATATAAGGCGTCGCTCCCACGATGGTGACGTCTGGTCTGAACTTAGCGATAACTCGAGCGGAGTGACCGGACTTAGTCGAAGCAACAATCGCCTTTATCGGAAGAGAATTAGTCAGTTCCGCAGCGCAATATGCGATCGAGTCAGCAACTGTCTTTCTGACAGGAGAAGGTCGAACGACCTGCGTTAGGGCTGAGTTATGAAGCTCGCGTTCTGTCCTCTCTGCGATCCGCCCAAGAACGGCGAGTGCTTCTATCGGGAATTCCCCCACTGCCGTTTCTCCAGACAGCATGACGGCATCGGTACCATCCAAGATTGCGGTCGCAACGTCAGTAGCTTCAGCCCTCGTTGGAATTGGTGAATGGACCATCGACTCGAGCATTTGAGTGGCGGTAATAACCGGTTTACCTAGGGAATTGCAGATGTGTATCAGCCTTTTTTGCTCAAGGGGAACCTCCTCGGCATCGATCTCCACCCCGAGGTCACCCCTGGCAACCATGATTCCGTCCGCCTCTTTGGCGATCTCCTCGATCCTTTCTAGGGCAAATGGAGTCTCAATTTTTGCGATAATTCGAGGAACGTCTCGACCTTGCGCCGCCTCTCGCGCAATCTGTCTAGCTTCGATGATGTCATGCTCTGAGCGTACAAACGAGATAGCCAAGAAATCAGCGCCATGCTGGGTCGCAAAGATAATGTCGTCCTTATCCTTTTCCGTGATGGTTCTAAGCTTGATCTTGATGCCAGGAAAACTTATTCCTTTGCGAGAACTAACAATCCCACCAACCAGCACTCGAGCGGTTACAGAAGAATCTGAGACCTTGGTCGCAACAAGAGTTATCAAGCCATCCGCGATGGAGAACCTGATTCCTTCTTTCATCTGAGACAGGACATCCGGAACCTGAACCGGCAGGACATAATCGTCGTCGGAGAAAGGTGCCTCGATCAGCTTTACGACGTCATTGGCCCGAAGTTGAAGAGGATTCGTTAGGTTCCCAAGTCGGATCTTTGGCCCGGAAATATCGGCGAGCACGCCTACAAAACGCCCAAGCTGTTCGGAACATTCTCGCACGGCCTCCATCCTGCTCAGATGTTCGTCGTGACTACCGTGCGAAAAATTAAGCCTGGCTACGTCTAATCCCTGTTTGATCAGCTCAAGTAGTACCCCTGGTCTATCGGTT
>JAKCBW010000024.1 GCA_021842145.1 Actinomycetes bacterium | reverse complement strand
TGCGATAAGTCTTGGCGGCATCCTTCTTGGCTTGTTTGTAGCCGTTGGAAGCTGGCTGTCCTCGCTTGGGTCTACGTCGAGCCATCTGGCGTTGATAGCGACTAAGACGGACTTGGGCTGATTTAGCATGTTGGGGATGAGGGAAGTCGTAGTCATAGTCGGTTGTGGTGGCTATCTCATTCACTCCCCAGTCAATTCCAATCACACGACCAATCACACGCCCAATCACACGACCAATCGCCCGTCCGTTCTTGGGGAGTGGCTCGTGTTTCACCGTAACGACGAAGCTCGCCCACCAATGGTTGACTTTGTCTTGGTAGATCCGCAGCTAAGAGGGTGTCGATGGCAAGGGACGTGACCAGACCGGAGATACGATGATGCCTCCAGCTAACTGCAATCGCAAGAAACTCTGTCGTTGTGAAGGATTCCGACGACCTACCGCCCCTCATGATGCACCCTCGTCCGATCGTATTGGAGGACGATCAACAGATCTACCCGCGGACCGTCCATCGCACTACTCCTCAACGAATGTGCACGCCCGAGATGGCGCGTGAGATGATCAAGCGTTGGATCTCACTGGTTCCTTCGAAGATAGTGTAGATCTTTGCGTCACGGTGCCAGCGCTCAACTGGATACTCCCGCACGTACCCATATCCACCAAGGATCTGGATAGCCTCTTCGGTGACGTGAACCGCAGTCTCACCAGCGAAGACCTTGGACATAGAGCCCTCTCCACTGTTGAAAGGCACCCGGTTAGCGGCCATCCACGCCGCCCTATGGACCAACAACCTCGCTGCATCGATCCTCGTTGCCATATCCGCCAGCTTGAATGCGATAGCCTGATTTTCGATGATCGCCCTGCCAAACTGCCTTCTCTCCTTGGCATACTGGAGGGAGTATTCATATGCAGCCCTAGCAATTCCGACCGCCTGCGCACCCACCACCGGCCTCGATGCCTCGAAGGTCGCCATTGCGGCCTGAGAGGATGCTTTCTTACCTTCACGCACCCTGGCCAACCTCTCATCGAGCTTATCTTTGCCGCCTAGCAGGCAAGAACCAGGGACCTTGACGTCTTCAAGTATGACCTCGGCGGTATGTGAAGCCCTGATTCCCATCTTTTTAAACTTTTGCCCTTGCGAAAGACCTGGGGTGTTGGGAGGAATAACAAAACTAGCCTGTCCCCTCGAACCCAACTCTGGATCCACACTCGCAACTACAACATGGATGTCAGATATACCACCATTCGTAATCCAGGTCTTGGTTCCATTCAGCGTCCAAGTATCACTCTTGTCGTCATAGGTCGCCCGGGTCCGAAGGGAGCTTACGTCTGACCCCGCGTCAGGCTCCGTTACGGCAAATGCCGCAACCTTAGGCGACTCGGGGGTACCAAAACATTGCGGAATCCACTCGCCTATCTGTTCTGGCGTTCCGTTGGCAAAGATGCCAGTTACCGCAAGGATTGTGCCGAAGATCGAAAGCCCAATTCCGGCGTCACCCCACGCCATCTCCTCACTCACCAGCGCCATCAATAGCCCCGACTTATCGGCAAAAGCGTTAGCGATGAAGTCGAAGGAGTACAAACCGATCTTTGCAGCCTCTTCGATGAGGGGCCAAGGGGTCTCCTCCCTCTCGTCCCATTCGTGAGCCGCCGGCCTGACCACATTCTCTGCAAACTCATGTACCCACTTTTGGATCTGTATTTGATCCTCATTGAGTGCCAGGGAAAACTCGGCCATTGCGCCCCGCCTTTCGATAAGCTTCGGAAAATCTCCTGCCATATTACCATTTAGTAACATAACGTGGCCCATTTCCAGAAGTAATTCCGAAACTTAAATTTTGCCAGGCCAGATTGCCACCGTGGACCGTAGAGACTAGGCCCTTTTGAACCTGAAACCCGAGTCAGAATCTTCAACGACGTAGCCGAGTCGGAGGATCTCATCCCGGTATCGGTCGGCGGCCGCAAAATCCCTATCGGCACGTGCTGCCTTGCGCTGTTTCGCCAGCACCATCACCTCTTCGGGAACTTCGAGCCTGTCTTGGACCACTATTCCCAATGTCGATAACAGCAAAAGGGCTGCCTTAGCGTTTGAAACCGCCTCTTCGACATGGCCGCGATCCTGGGCAAAATTTGCCTTGGTTATGGCTTCAAAGACCCTCGCCAGTCCGACCGGCGAATTCAGGTCTTCATCCATGGCGTCATTAAATCCGTCTATCACTACTTTATTGGGAGCTACATCGGATCTTTGAGTGACCACGTCGGCGAATCTCCGAGCAAATGCGTCTATTCGCTCGAGGGACCTCGAAGCATCCTGAAGGATCTCAGCGGTAACCTCCAATGGCGACCTATAGTGAGATCGAGCGACCAACAGCCGATACGCCCTCGGGTCGGTCGAGTCCAACAACTCCTTCAGGGTGGTGAAATTCCCGAGACTCTTTGACATCTTTTCTTCGCCGACCATAACAAACCCGTTATGCATCCAGTGTCGAGCGAAGCTCCGATGCATGGCAACCGCCTGGGCCCTCTCATTTTCGTGATGAGGGAATGCGAGGTCCATACCACCGCCATGGAGGTCGAAACCCTCTCCGAGTATCCCTAGGGCCATGGCCACGCACTCGGTATGCCAACCTGGCCGCCCGAAGCCAAAGGGAGAATTCCAGCCCCACTCCTCTTCCGAGGTCCTCTTCCACAAGGCAAAGTCAAGCGGGGACTTCTTCTGCTCGTCAATCTCAACCCGGGCTCCGCTCCTTAGTTCCGCAAGGTTTTGCCTCGCCAAAAGGCCATACCCATCGACCCTCGCCACCTCTAGGTAGATACCGTCACTCGTCTCGTAGGCCGCCCCACTAGCGACCATTTCGGCCACCATCTCGAGCATCTGATCTATCCAGTCGGTAGCGTGTGGCGTCTCATCGGGCCTTTGTACAGCTAGCCTCTCCATCAGATCCCACCAGACCTCCTCGTAGTTCTTTGCGAGATCCTCCGGCTTTATCTGCAGTTCACCCGCTCGGGCGATAATCTTGTCGTCGACGTCGGTGATGTTAGACACAAAGCGAACCTCAAAGCCCCGATACCTCAGGTACCGCCTGAGGATGTCATAGACCAAAGTGAAGCGACCATGCCCTAAGTGCGGCTCGTCGTACACCGTTGGACCGCAGACGTACATTGAAAACTGCCCCTCGACTCTCGGGGCTATTTCAACTATCTCTGAAGACTGGGTATCAAAAAGGCGGGGCATAGCTAGTCGATTCTAGTTGACCAACCGAAAATAGAAGTTCCTCTAGTTGCGAAGCTCGTAACTGAACTAACCTCCCCTCCTCCGTCGGGAGGGCGCCCCTGGAGGTCAAAGGGCCCAAAGGCCGGCGGTCGACATGCGGTAGGAGTCCCAAAGTGGTTCTGGCTTAGTCACTGCATCGTCGAGGCCATAGAATTGCAATCCACTCGGCCATAAGCACTTATGGCAACTACTCTCTAATGAAAAGATTTTTCAAGCAACTGTCAGTAACCAATCGACCGTAGGTCGACAGATACTAGGGGCACTTAAACCTAGTTACCCTGGACCGAAGCTGAACAGACGAGTAGAGCAATGAGGAGGTGAACTAGCGTCTATGCGGAACGAAGTGAAGAGGACCCATCAGCCGATATATCGACCGAGTGGTGGCGTGCAATATTCATCTACCTACAACTCAATCCACAGTAATGCTCCGAGGCTCGACAGAGCTAATCCGACCGTTGCAATACCAACTGGTCGGCGGGATGTTGTGGGTAATCAACTACTCCTACAGGGTCAACTATTCAAGTCAGATTTCTCCGATGAATCGAAATCCCCAGTTCCCTTCCACCTCCAAATCAAAAATGCGACGGTATCTGCTAAAAGGACCGCAAGGGAAATTGACGATTCTGAGCATCCTTTAATTACACGGTTCGTACCCCTTACCCAGAGGCCTCGACCCTCCCTGCGGTGGCGTAATCACCGCCACATAGTGTCGGAAAGCAGACGGCTAAGCAGAGCCGAAGAACGGCCAGCAGACCTCGTAGGCGAGCCAGCCGCCGACCCATTTGATCTCGGGTTCCTAATTGAGGCCCATCTTTCAGGGGTCAGACCCTGCTGGAAATCCCTCCACGGATCTCAACATCGCCGAAACTGCCATCGCCGAAACTGCCATCGCCGAAAATACCAATGCGGAAAGCACCGTGTACCGAATGGCATGTTAGACCAAGGCAATCCTCTACTTTGCCCAGCGGCGAGCCTCCACCAAAGCGTAGGAAGAAGTTTGTCTGCACAATGCCAGCCGTATCTTTGGGATCCAAACGCCACCGTCCATCAGGAGATAGTGGACTCTGATCCTTTGAGAATCGAAGGGTCAGAGACACGGGGAGTCAATCGTCACCATGACGGCTTCGCTGGCGAGGAATACTGTGGGAAGTTGTTTAAAAGGAGACGACTAGACCGCGAAAGCTACCAGAAATACGTCGTGCCATTGCGAAACGGGCCCTTTATGGCCATATCGCCTTGGGTAGTCGGCGGATTCCCTAACCTAGGGTTATCGACTTTGCCTTGCCGCCCCTTCACGGATCTCAACCCTAGTGATACCTCCCATGCCGGGCACAACAGTTTGCTGACAAACGGATTCGTAAAAGCAAAGTCGACCCTCATAGACCTTTACCACGACTCAAAGACCCTTCTGTCGACAGTGAGGGCGGAGATTGACACAACTCCAGATGTAATGGCTGAATATAAAAACTCGGGTCGGGAGATACTGGACCCGGGCCACCGGTCAGGGCGACGGCCAACTATCTGGTCCCCGCCCTCGGATTCCCGCCTGAGTATCGATCTAAGGGTCGGTTGGATCGACACTGGGTTAGGACCATTGATCGGCAGACGATTCGGTTTCAAAAGGCTGGGTTTTCTACCAATCCAGGCTTCAAGCAATTTAGATTCAACACGGGCCAGATTCAACACGGGCCAGATTCAAAAAGAAAGGAGAAGTCATG
Source organism: Actinomycetes bacterium (assembly GCA_021842145.1). Classification (GTDB taxonomy): domain Bacteria; phylum Actinomycetota; class Acidimicrobiia; order Acidimicrobiales; family Acidimicrobiaceae; genus JABEUN01. The sequence goes on along the minus strand of JAKCBW010000024.1, from coordinate 12,920 downwards.
CATAGAATCAACCAGCGCACCATAGCGTACTTGCAGCTCGGTAAGTTCTTGGCATTCGAGATTCGCAAGGAGGTCGGGCCAGCGGCCCGAGTGGAACTAACCCTCCCCACGGCTATCGCCGGGGACTTCTCCTCCCACGTCTACTCCAGATGAACATCTCGCTACCAGAGCGGCCGAGCGCAGAGGGCTTAGAGGCAAAGTGGAGTGAAGTCTGGGAAAAGCGTGGCATATACCGCTTTGATCCGGAATCAAAGAAGCCGATCTTTTCGATTGACACTCCGCCGCCGACGGTCTCCGGTTCTCTCCACATCGGCCACGTACTTTCCTACACCCACACCGACATAGTCGCCAGATACAAAAGGATGCTAGGTCACGAGGTCTTCTACCCAATTGGCTGGGATGACAACGGTGTACCTACCGAACGCCGAGTACAGAACTACTTTGGGGTCCGTTGCGAACCGGAAGTTCCTTACGACCCGAACTTCGTGGTCCCTTCGGAGCCATCAAAAGACCAGATCCCGATTTCCAGGCGGAACTTCATCGAACTCTGCGAGGAGTTGACATCCAAGGATGAACTCATCTTCGAGGACCTGTGGCGTACAATTGGGCTATCGGTCGATTGGACCAAGACCTACTCTACGGTCGGATCAAAGTCTCAAAAAATATCTCAGACCTCCTTTGTTCGCCTGATAAAGAAGGGGGAACTCTACTCCCAAGAGTCTCCTACGCTCTGGGACGTAGATTTCAGAACCGCAGTGTCCCAGGCCGAGCTCGAAGATCGCGAAGTGCCAAGCGCATATCACAGGATTCGCTTCGACTTAAAGAGCGGTGGCTCGGTAGAAATCGAAACAACCAGGCCAGAACTGATCCCCGCCTGCGTGGCGCTGGTAGCTCATCCAGAGGACGAGCGCTACAGTGCTCACCTCGACGACACCGCTTACAGTCCTCTTTTTGGAGTCGAGCTGCCTATCGTTACCCATCCATTAGCCGACCCGAACAAGGGAAGCGGCATAGCTATGGTCTGCACCTTTGGTGATCTCACCGACGTAACTTGGTGGAAAGAGCTCTCCCTCCCGATAAGGCTGATAATCGGAAGGGATGGTAGATTTCTACCGTCTATCCCATTTGGCGGCGACAACTGGCCGACTAGAGATCCCAAAGCTGCCGAAATGGCCTATAAAGAGATCGCACAAAAGGCTGCGAATGGAGCCCGCAGGCGGATCCTCGAGCTGCTCAAGGATTCGGGTAACCTAATCGGAGAACCCAAGCCGATAGTACATCCGGTCAAATTCTTTGAAAAGGGTGATAAGCCACTCGAAATCGTCGCCTCTCGACAATGGTTCATCAAGACACTCGACAAGAAGCCTCGACTCATCGAGCTCGGCGGGCACATCAGTTGGGTACCGAAGTTCATGCAGGTGAGGTATGACAATTGGGTCGAGGGTCTCAACTCAGACTGGAACATATCGCGCCAGCGGTTCTTTGGCATACCGATCCCCATCTGGTACCCCACCGACGAGGTCGGGGAACCGATCTTCGACCAACCGATCATTCCAGATGAGAGTCTCCTGCCGATAGATCCTCAAAGCTCGACGCCCCCGGGATATCAGGAGTCACAGCGCAACCAGCCGCTTGGCTTCGTCGCCGACCCGGACGTCATGGACACTTGGGCCACTTCTTCGCTCACGCCACAGATAGCGGGCGACTGGATCGACAACCCAGAGCTATTCGACCGCCTATTCCCGATGGACCTCCGCCCACAGGGCCAAGATATCATCAGGACCTGGCTCTTTTATACCTTGTTGAGATCAGAACTGGCACATGGCGTGGCACCTTGGAAGTCAGCCATCATTTCGGGCTTCGTCCTCGACCCCGACAGAAAGAAGATGTCCAAGTCAAAGGGGAACGTCGTCACGCCGCTTCCCCTTGTAAAGACCCATGGGGCGGATGCCTTGCGCTACTGGTCAGCGGGGGGACGGCCCGGGGTCGATACCGCCGCCGAAGAGGGACAGATGAAGGTGGGTCGCAGGCTTGGGATAAAGATCCTAAATGCGTCTCGCTTCGTGCTCGGTCTCATCCAGCAACCCTTGGATCACGCTAGTCCGATCTCCGAAGTTGCACTGAGCCCGATAGATGCAGCGTTGCTAGCGAGGCTATCCCAAACTATCAAGGAAACCACTGCTGCACTGGAGGACTACGACCACACAAAGGGTATCGAGGTCGCGGAGAAGTTTTTCTGGGAGTTCTGTGACGACTACTTGGAGTTCGTAAAGCTCCGCGGATACGGGGAGGTCTCCACGGTTGGTCCCCAATCGATCGAATACGGTGCTGCGGTATCTGCGAGGGTCACACTTTTAGCCGGTATATCCGTTCTATTGCGGTTGTTAGCCCCCTACCTGCCCTTCTCAACCGAGGAGGCTTGGTCCTGGTGGAATGGGGAGTCGATTCACCAAGCCAGCTGGCCCAAAGAGGAAGAACCCGTAGTACTCGCAGCCACTTTTGCAAGGGAGCTATTCGGAGTAGAGCTAGCTTCGCCGGAGCAAAGAGACGACCTCGGTCTCCTTGATCTAGCGTCAAGCTTGATGTCGCAGCTCCGAAAGACCAAGACCGAAGCGAAGGTCTCTGTCAAGACCCCGATCGACTCGGTAAGGATCGCTGCAGACAAGAAGCGGCTTGCGGGCCTGCGTCTCATAGCCGACGACCTGAAGCGGGCGCTAGTTATTGATGGAGAGCTGACAGAGGAAGAGTTAGCGGAAGGTTCGGAGCCTTGTGCGACTGCGAGGCTTCTGGACCAGCGGTCTTAGCCCAGCAACTCATCCAACTTAGCCTTCGAAACAGAGCCGTCATAGCAAACCTCGCCAGAGGATAGTGCGACGCACCTATCGGCAATTCCCAAGAGGTCGAGGGAGTGAGAAGCCACCAAAAAGGACTTCTTCTCCTTCAAGCTCTCTCCGATCAACTCCAATAGGGTGTTCTTGCCCGACTGGTCTAGGCCGACAAAGGGCTCATCGATGATCATCGCCTTAAAGGGACGCACAAAGGCCATGGCGAGGGCAACTTTTTGCCGCATCCCCCTCGAAAACCCGCTCGGCATCCGATCCTTTACGGCAATCAGTCCGAATCGATCCAATAAGTTCCGAGCGGCCTCTTCGGGACTTTGCACTCCGCAGAGTTTCGCCGAGAAGTAGAGGTGCTCTATCGTCGACAGATCGTCGTACAAGCTAGGTGTATCAAAAGCAACCGAAAGAACGCTCCTTGCGTCCTTCGAACCGGCCTTCGCCCCGAAAATTAGTACCTCACCGGAGTCGGCTTTTGCTAGCCCAGACAAAATCCGCAGCAGGGTCGTCTTCCCCGAACCATTATGGCCGACGAGGATCACCGCTTCCCCCTGGTTGACGTCGAAGTTTACCCCCACTACCGCTGGTGTTCCATCGAAGGATTTTGATACCGACCGAAAGCTGATCGCCCCGGTCTTACCCTTGGGCTGGGAACTCCTCTTACCTGTATCGCTCACGTCTCTGGGATCCTTCTTCTTATCCACGCCGAACCGGCGATGGGAACGATGAGCGAGAAAGTGCCGGCTGATATCAGCGTCGAATACAAATTCGCCGGATCACCCGCCAGTCCCCGAGCCTCAAAGACGGGTATAAACCCACACCCAGCGATGAGGATCGGGAGAAACTCTATCACCATCTTCACCATCTGTACCGAATCCGCCGCCATCATCGAGAGGGCACTCTCCGCCCCGCTCTTTCCTAGGGCCGATATTCCGGCCCCGACGAGTCCGCTAGAAAGTATCGGAATCGCAACAAGGAGGGCCATTATGGTGTTCTCCAAACCTCCGGGGAGTATGCCAACGAGGATAAAGGATGGTATCGCCAGTACTAGCCCAGCCAGTGCGGGCCCGAGAACCAGTATCCTCTCGACCCTTCCCCTCTCAGTTGGACTGAGGGAAACCACCTCGGGATGGTCGACCTCCTGGCTCAGCGCATCGGTCAGCTCAATCCCTACTAGCCAACCGGCGATAATTCCGGGGATAGCGAGCAGCGGAGAGGTATCGACGGCGTACTTTGCCGAAGCAAACACGACGCCCTCCAATAGGACGACCCTGAAGACCTTAGAATATCCCCAGCGAAGCGTCGGGACGAGACTGCGCCAAAGGTCGGGCGCCCTTTCAAAGACCAGCCTCCTGAATCGCTCGGTGAGTGGAGTCCGAGGGCGGATCTTGTCCCCTACGAGCGACCTCCTCATCAGTGCAACGGTCCTGAAATCCCTGAAGGTAGCGGCAAAGCGAATTATGCCGATCAACTTCGCCCGCCTCTGGAGGAGTTCTGGATCGACCCCGGGGACGAGGAATATCCCGAGCCCTACCACAACACCACAGAAAAGGAGGGCAAAAAGTAGCGTCCCTGAGACGACCGCTATTCGCTCACCAAACCCCGCCATCATGATGAGACCGCCGGGCGCCAGGTCAACGAGTTGCTTCGGGTCGAGTACCACGAACAACCCGCCTATCGCCAGAAGAATTGCCTCCACCGAGCCAAAGTAGACTGCCCGAGCACGAGATCCCGAGACTATCGCAGCCGATGCCTGATAGCTGATAGCCACCACTATTGCGAAGCCCACGCCGGCCGCCGTCGATTGCCAGGCATTCCTGCTCGCCAAGAGGTGGGCTAGTGACACCCCAATTGCTCCCCCGGCGACTAAGCCAACGAAGAGACTGTGGCGCAGGGAAACCGCAAGTTTGGAACGTAGAAAACGCTCCACCGGATAGGGCGAAAGGAGCACCATTTGGATCTCCGAAGCTAGCAATCCCAATGGGCCGCCCCTAGAACCGCTCCTAATGCCAAAAAAGATCGCCAGTAGCCAGACGACGTCGCCGCCGATAGCCAGATGACTCGCCAGTGCGCTGCGTTCAGATGGTACCGCTGACATCGACGCCGTGGCGCTAGCCACGACGTCCGCCAGAATGCCTATCCCAAAAGCCGCAAGATAAGCCCGATAGATCGCCTGAAAGAGGTTGACCCTCTCGACAAAGTGGGCTCGTCTGGCACCTTGAAGTTCTACAAGGGGATCGGAGATCTAGATCAGCCCCCGGAAATATCCCTAATCGACTTCTTTCCTGCGGATAAGAATGGCATCATCGCTCGGAGTTGTCTTCCGACACCCTCGATCTGGTGGGCATTAGCTTGTGCCCGGAGTTCGTTGAAGTGCCCTTGACCGGCTTCATTCTCTGCGATCCACTCCGAGGCAAACTTACCGGACTGAATCTCGTCGAGTACCCTCTTCATCTCCGCCTTGGTCTGTGAAGTCACAATCCTAGGACCACGGCTGAGGCCGCCGTACTCTGCGGTCTCAGAAACCGAGAACCACATACCAGAAAGACCCTCTTCGTAGAGGAGGTCAACGATCAGTTTCAGCTCATGGAGGCACTCGAAGTAGGCGGACTCGGGTTGGTATCCCGCCTCAACGAGGGTCTCGAATCCGGCCTGCACCAAAGAGGCCAGACCGCCGCATAGAACCACTTGCTCTCCGAATAGGTCAGTCTCGGTCTCTTCAGAGAAGGTGGTGTCGAGGACACCGGCCCTCGTCGAGCCGATGGCGTGGGCGTAGGCGAGGGCGAGATCGTGTGCTTTACCCGTAGCGTCCTGGGCTACCGCAATGAGGGACGGCGTTCCTCCCCCTTCTTGGTAGGTCCTCCTAACCAAGTGGCCCGGTCCCTTTGGAGCGATCATGATCACGTCGACATTGTCCGGGGCGGCAATCTGTCCAAACCTGACATTGAAACCGTGGGCGAAAGCGATTGCTACTCCGGGACGAAGATTAGCGACGACCTCCTCGTCGTAGATCTTCTTTTGCACCGTATCTGGAGCCAGGAACATGATGAGATCCGCCGACTTCGCTGCTTCGGAAACCGAGGCAACGCTGAGGCCCGAAGCCTTAGCCTTCTCCGCCGACGCAGAGCCGGGCCTAAGGCCAACCACAACATCTATTCCCGAGTCGGCCAGATTGAGTGCATGTGCATGACCCTGGGAACCATATCCGATGATCGCTACCCTCTTACCCTGCAATAGGCTGGGGTCAGCATCGGACTCGTAGTACATCTTCGCCATTTAAGACGCCTTTCCTGATTTGGATCTCGCTCTAGTCGGAGCGCTTCGGTCCAACTTCTGCAAAGCCACCCTACCAGTTCGCTGAATCTCGACGATCGGGTACATAGCGAGCAAAGCTTCGAAGTCATCTAGCGTCTTTGGCGACCCAGCGAGCATCACTGTCAACTTGTCGAATCCTACATCTACGATCTTTCCATCGAAGATCCTCACCAGTTCGATTATCTCAGACCGACTCTCGGAAGAGGTCGAGATACTCCCGAGGAGGAGTTCGTACTCTACCGCCTGAGAGGCATTAATCTCGGAGATCTTCAGTACGTTGATCAACTTATGTAGCTGTTTGGTTATCTGCTCTAAAGGCGCCGACTCTACGTCAACCACGATGGTGACCCGTGAGAACCTGTCGTCCTCGGTCGGTGCAACCGAAAGCGAGTAGATGTTGTACCCACGCCTCGAAAAGAGCTGAGCAATCCGGGCGAGTACGCCCGACTTATTCTCCACCAACACCGACAACACGTGGTGTTTAGCTGCGCCATTGGCGCCATTTCCCCCCATTGGGACTACCGAAGCAGAAAAAGTCACTTGTTCTCCATTTCTTGGGGGCCTATGACGATCTCGTCATTGGTCTTGCCCGCAGGTACCATCGGGAATACCTTCTCCCAGGTGTCCGTCCTGAAGTCGATGACCACCGGACGATCATTGATCGAGTTCGCCTTCTCGATGGCGACTTGAACTTCGTCGGCGCTGTCGACCCTTATCCCGACGCATCCCATCGCCTCCGCCCACTTGACATAGTCGGGAAGGTCAGGAGAGAGGTAAACCTCCGAATAACGCTGGTCGTAGAACATCTCCTGCCACTGCCTCACCATTCCCAAGTAGGCGTTATTCAAAATGGCAACCTTTATCGGAATCCTCTCGGCGGTGGCGGTAACGAGTTCTTGCGCTGTCATCTGGAAGCAGCCGTCGCCATCGATGGCCCAAACTACCTTGTCGGGCCTACCGACCTTCGCTCCGAGAGCCGCCGGGACGGCGAAACCCATAGTTCCGAGGCCGCCCGAATTCACCCAAGTATTTGGGTGATTGAACTTCCAGAACTGTGACGCCCACATCTGGTGTTGACCAACCCCCGACACCACGATTGTGTCTGGTGGAGCCATCTGCCTCAGTCTTTCGATGACGTACTGTGGCTTTAGTGGACGACCACTTGGATCCTGCTGGTAGGTCAAGGGGAACTTCTCCCGCCAGGTCGCTAGCTCGGCTATCCACGGCTCCAGCTGAGCCTTTATATCGACTTTGAGCTTCTTGATCTCCTTTGTCAACTCCGGGATCACGAGCTTCAAGTCCCCGACTATGGGTACGTCTGGGTTTCTTATTTTGCCGAGTTCGGCGGGATCGATATCGACGTGAATGACCTTGGCGTATGGAGCAAAGCCTGCGACGTTTCCCGTGACTCGGTCATCGAATCGCGCCCCCAAGGTAATTAACAGGTCCGACTTCTGCATCGAGGTCACCGCTGTGTAGTTTCCGTGCATCCCGGGCATCCCGAGACAGAGTGGGTTCTCGTCGGGGAAGGCACCCCTCGCCATAAGGGTGGTCACGACAGGAATCCCACAATGCTCCGCCAGGGTCAAAAGCTCCTTGGTGGCATCCGCCCTGAGCACCCCTCCGCCTACATAGAGAACGGGCCGGAGGGCCTTTGAGATCAGTTTTGCGGCTTCTTGGATCATTTTTGGATGACCCTTTAGTGTCGGCTTATATCCCGGCAGGTCGACGCTCTCGGGCCAGTACCACTCCATCAACTGATTAGAGACATCCTTCGGCAGGTCGATCAGCACCGGGCCGGGTCGTCCGGTCGTCGCTACGTGGAAAGCCTCCCGTACGACGGTCGGGATCTGCGAAGCGTCGGTGACCAGCCAGTTATGCTTGGTCACGCTCATAGTTATCCCGGTAGTGTCGGCCTCTTGAAAGGCGTCAGTGCCTATCAAAGTCGTCCCTACCTGCCCGGTGATCACGACCAGAGGTATCGAATCCATATATGCATCGGCTAGAGCGGTGACGATGTTCGTCGCTGCGGGCCCCGAGGTGACCATCGCAACCCCCGGTCGACCGGTAACGTGGGCGTACCCCTCGGCGGCGTGACCAGCACCCTGTTCATGCCGGACCAAGATATGCCTGATGGTCGAGTCCAAAAGTGGGTCATAAACTGGAAGAATGGCCCCTCCGGGAAGGCCGAATATGACCTCCACCTGCTCCATCTCAAGACTTTTGATCAGCGCCTGGGCACCTGTCAGTTGCATCTTGCCGACTCCTCAAAGCTAGAACTTCGGCCCCAATCTGGGTGCCGCCACACTGCACTCGATCGCCATCTAACGACGACCTACCCTATTCCGCCGAAACTTTGGCGGAGACAATCAAGACCACTTTCGTCTTAGAAACTCCACTTCCTCAGGTCGTGGCTTACCACTTGGTGCGGATAAACAAAAAGACCTCCCCGAGGGGGAGGTCTTGTAGCGCACCGGGTAACCCGCTACGCTACGAAGGAAGTACTACGATCTCTGAGGCGAAATTTGCCATAACGACATACTAGACGCTAATAAAACGCCTCTAGGCTCCGGTGACGGCACCTATTTCCGCTCCTTTAACTAATTTTGCGTACTTGGCCAAAAATCCGCGGGTGTACTTCGGCTCCGGATGGGTCACTTTGGCCCGCCTAGCTTCGAGTTCTTTCTGATCGACAATAAGGTCCAAAGTGTGCCGCTTTACGTCGATGACTATCTTGTCCCCATCTTGTACGACGGCAATCGGTCCCATGTCGACGGCTTCGGGTGAGACGTGCCCGATGCAGAGGCCGTGTGTTCCACCGGAAAATCTTCCGTCGGTAACCAGCGCCGAGTCGGCGCCCCTGCCCGCACCCTTCATTGCTCCGGTAACTGCGAGCATCTCGCGCATTCCTGGGCCACCCTTTGGACCCTCGTAACGAATGACCACGACGGTATTGGGCTCGATCTCGCCGGCCAGTATCGCATCGAGGGCGGCTTCTTCTCCGTTGAAGACCCTCGCCGTACCCTCAAAGTAGTCGACGTCGATACCCGCCACTTTCACCACCGAGCCCTTTGGGGCCAATGAGCCGGTCAGGATTGCGATACCCCCAACATCATGGATCGGGTTGTCGAGGTCGTGGATGACGACCCCGTCTGGCTTGGGTGGCTTGAGCGCGTCGAGGTTCTCACCCATCGTCCTGCCACTTACCGTCAGAACGTCTAGGTTGAGCAATCCCCTGCTCGCTAGTTCCTGAAGCACTACCGGTATCCCCCCGATGGCTTCAATGTCGCTCATGTGAAACTTTCCATGCGGCTTGGTGTCTGCGATATGGGGTACCCTCTTGGCGATCCGATTGAAATCATCTAGGCTCAGGTCGACCTCGGCCTCAAAGGCTATCGCCATCAGGTGAAGCACTGCATTTGTCGATCCACCCAATGCCATCACGGCGGAGATAGCGTTCTCGAATGCGGCCTTGGTCAGGATCTGCCTGGTAGTAATCCCCTCAACCAGCAAGTTGACCGCCATCTCACCCGACTGGAAGGCAAAATCGGTCCGCTTCCTGTCCACCGCCGGGGCAGATGCGGATCCGAGGATACTCATCCCCAGTGCCTCTGCGACCGAAGCCATCGTATTGGCGGTGAACATTCCACCGCAGCTCCCTATGGTCGGGCATGCGTTCCGCTCGATAAGGGAGAGTTCCTCATCGGTCAATGCACCAGCGGAGTAGGATCCGACCGCCTCGAATACGTCTACCAGGTCGATGGACTTGCCATTTAGGTGTCCCGGCAGGATAGTACCGCCGTAAAGAAAGACAGAAGGTACGTTTGAACGGGCGGCGGCCATCAGCATCCCCGGAAGCGACTTATCGCATCCGGCGAGGGTTACCATGGCGTCAAATCCTTCGGCGTGCATCATCGCTTCAACCGAATCGCAAATTATCTCCCTGGAGACCAACGACGCCTTCATGCCCTCAAAGCCCATCGATATTCCGTCGGATACCGCTATGGTGGAGAACTCGAAGGGATAGCCACCAGCGCTGCGAATTCCCAGTTTGGCGTGTCGCGTAAGCTCGGCGAGGGACATGTTGCACGGGGTTACGTCGTTGAACGATGACGCCACCGCAACCTGCGGCTTTTGGAAGTCTCCGTCCTCCATCCCAACCGCCCTGAGCATCGCCCTGGCTGGCGCCCTGCGGTAGCCGTCCGTTACGACCTTGCTCGAGGGCCTCTTGTCCGAAAGGTCCCTATTCTGGCTCAATCTCACCACTCCCAAATTCGACTCTTAAAAGTTCTCTTCTGCACCTTATATGTCTAAAGCCTTAGTCAGTGACCGCCTGCTTCAGCCTTGTCCCGCCAAGTTTCGCAAAATCCTAACGACGGCCTTTCCATCGGCCTTTCCGGATGTCACCTTCATGATCTTGCCGACAAAGAAGCCTTGCAACTGGGGCTCACCGTTGATAAAACGCTCCCACTCCGCCGGATTCTGCTGGATTACCTCTTGGACCGTACCGGTCAACTGATCCTCGCTCAGTTGGGAAATCCCTAACTTCTCTTGGGCAACCTTCGGTGAAATTAGGCTTTTCGCCACTTCTGCTAGGATCGACTTAGCCTGGGTGGCGGATAGGCCGCCTTCGGTCTCCATACGCAAGATCTCAACGAACCAGGAGACCTCGAATGCTGGATCGAGCGGCGTCAAGCTGGCAAGCTCATTTGCACATCGAGCTACCGCTATCTTCGGGTCTACTCCCGCGTCCAGCGCAGCCTTCACAAAGGGGTATAGATCGACGGAAATGGCCGTCTCGACCTGATCGTTGGTAGCGCTCAGCCCCAGGCCCGCAACTAGTCTCGCCCTCCTCACACTGGGGAGTTCGCCAAGTTGAGACCTCAGCCCCTCGATCCACTCTTCGCTCGGCCTCAGTGGCACGAGGTCCGGCTCGGGGAAGTACCTGTAATCCTCGGCCTCCTCCTTGTTCCTCAAGGCGACGGTCCGGCCGACGTTTTCATCCCAATGCCGAGTCTGCTGGGTGACCCTTTCGCCCGCTAGATAAGCGTCAACCTGGCGACGAGCTTCGAAGGTGATCGCCCTCACCAAGGAGCGCAATGAGTTCAGGTTCTTTATCTCGCACCGGGTTCGAAAAGGAACCTCCCCAACTGGTCGAACCGAGACATTAGCGTCGACCCTGAGTGATCCCTCCTCCATCTTTCCATCCGATGCTCCGATAGCCACCAAGGTCGAGCGCAGTTCGCTGACGTATTCCCGGGCCTCTTCGGGGGAGGCAATATCGGGCCGCGAAACTATTTCAACTAGTGGCACCCCACTACGGTTGTAGTCGATCAGTGCCCGTTCCGCACCGTGTATCCTCCCAGAAGTCCCGCCTAGGTGGGTAATCTTTCCAGTGTCCTCCTCGACGTGGGCCCTTTCAATTCCGATCCTCTTCCCGCTCGGGAGGACAAGGTATCCATCGGCGTTCAAGGGTATGTCGTATTGAGATATCTGAAAGTCCTTCGGCATATCGGGATAGAAGTAGTTCTTGCGGTGGAAGATCGAAGCCTGCACCTTCGCAGAGAGCGCCAGGCCGATCATCGCCGCTATCTCGAGTGCCCTCTCGTTGAGCACCGGGAGCGACCCCGGTAGGCCGAGACAGGTAGGGCAGACGTTGGTGTTGGCTTGCGCCCCAAAGACGTTTTCACAACCACAGAAGAGTTTGGTCTTGGTCTTCAATTCGGTGTGGACTTCTAGCCCGCAGACTAGTTCCCAGCCCTTGGGAAGGAATTCAGACCCTCCGCTAAATGCCAGCTCGTCCTGGCTGGCCTCTAAGTTAGCCACGACTTATCGCCTCCTTTATAGAGGGGTCGAGGGTCGGTACTCCTCTGGCCGACTCCTCTAGCGCAAAGGCCAATCTAAACATCAGATCTTCCCGAAGTGCCGGCGCAAGTACCTGGACCCCGATTGGGAGGCCCTGGGAATCGAGCGCATAGGGCACAGACATCGCTGGGTGGCCCGCAAGGTTACTCGGGATGGTGCATACGTCGGAGAGGTACATCGCCAGAGGGTCGAGTGATCTCTCACCAATTTTAAATGCCGTAGTAGGAGAAACGGGGGAAATAAGCACGTCGACCCGCTGGTATGCCTGCTCAAATCCTGACTTGATTAGCGTCCTTACCTGCTGCGCCTTGGCATAATAGGCGTCGTAATAACCCGAAGAGAGCGCATAAGTCCCGAGCATGATACGCCTCTTTACTTCGGCGCCAAATCCCTTGGTTCTCGTCAGCACGTTTGTCTCTTCAATATTCGAACCCTCCACCCTGAGCCCAAAACGAACTCCGTCAAAACGGGCCAGATTTGATGAAGCTTCTGCCGGGGCGATCAGATAGTAGGCCGAAAGTCCGAGTTTGGTCTCGGGGATGGAGATCTCGACGATATCGGCACCTAGTCGGGCGAGTCCTTCGGCGGCGTCCCTAAGAGCACCGACAACCTCAGGGTCGCTACCATCGATGAATTCGGTGACGATGCCGATACGCAAGCCCTCGATGGATAGTCCTTTTTGTGCGCTTAGCGATCCCATCTCCTGGTCGTAGGAGGTTGAGTCCTTGGGATCAAAACCCGATATCACCTCGAGCGTTATCGCCGAATCCATCACGCTGGAGGTGAAGGGCCCAATTTGATCCAAAGACGAGGCGAATGCTACGAGACCGTAACGAGAGACCCTGCCGTAGGTCGGCTTTACACCGACCACCCCGCACAAAGAAGCTGGCTGGCGGATAGAAC
>JAKCBW010000155.1:2335-3614 GCA_021842145.1 Actinomycetes bacterium | reverse complement strand
CACCCTAAGGGCAACTTGCGGCTCTCGGTAGAGGAGGGTCGGGGCATGAGCCAGGCGAGCCCTAGTCTCTATCTTGTCCCAGATCTCCTTCAACCTAGCGACGTCGCGCCTGAGCTCGTCGGGCGAAGATCCCTCCGCAGCGGTCCGCACGATCACGCCAAATCCCTCAGGCTTGACGTCGTCGAGTATCTTTCTCAGCCGCTTTCTTTCATCGTCTGGGAGTCTCTTGGAGATACCGTAGCTATTGGAGTTGGGGATGAGTACCACGAAGCGTCCAGGCAGCGATACCTCCTGTGTAAGGCGTGCACCCTTTGAACCTATCGGGTTCTTCGTTACCTGACAGATGACCGTCTGCCTTGGCCTAAGGAGCTGTTCGATCCTTACGTTGCGGTCCCCTACCTCGATATCGTCCCTTTCAAATCGGACGTCTCCCCGGTAGAGCACTGCGTTTTTAGATGTACCGATGTCGACGAAGGCGGCCTCCATCCCGGGAAGGACGTTGGTCACTCGGCCGAGGTAGATATTGCCGTCGATGCTGTACTGGTTGTCAGACTCACGCGCTACATAATGCTCGATTAGCGTACGCCCCTCGAGTATCGCTATCTGAGTGACATCGTCGCGCACCTGAACACACATGAGATATCGACCTACCGGTCGACCGTTACGCTGGCGTCCGACCCTCTGGTTGGCCCTACGGTCGGAAGGTGAACCAAATTCGATCGCATCCGCTAGCTGATCTGGGACGCTATAGACGACCGGACCCTGAGCGAGCAGTTTGTCACGCTCACCCTTTGAGCGGCCGTAACGCTTCTTGCGCCTCTGTGAAGATTGGGAGGACTTGATCGGCTCGGAAGTGGCTTTGGGCTTCTCTGTCGCCTGGGGTTGGTGAAGTTGGCGTAGCTTCTCTACCTCTTCGACGGGTATGACATCCCCGACCTTAGGACGCAATGGAATCTTCGGATTCTTTAGCCGTGACAGATAGCCCGAAGATTTCGGCGACTGATTTGGCTCACGGGATTCGCCTCCAGCGGTGCTCCTCGCCTGCGGTAGGTTCGGCCTGGTGGGTGGGACTGCTCCAGCAAATGACCTCTGCTCTGCCTGTCCGCCTTGTTCAATCGCAACATCCCTCTCCGGAACATCCCTCTCGGGAACATTCCTCTCGGGAATCTTCAACGAAGGCTCCTGCCCTATGGAGTTCTCGACCTTAGCCGGAAAGGTCCTAGGTGCTGGACGCTTGGGCTCAGCGGTTTTCCCCTTGGTCTCCTGGGAATAGGCCTTT
>JAKCBW010000155.1:0-2325 GCA_021842145.1 Actinomycetes bacterium | reverse complement strand
TCATTCTGGCCCTCTGGATTGCCCTCTGACTCCTCTTGCACCTTGGATCTTGGCGCCCGCCTAGTCGGGGGACGCCTTCTGGAGTTAGACCTGGGCTGACCGGGCGACGCTGCCGGACGAGACTCTGACGCCTCGGCCCTTTGATCGCCACCTGGCGGTGTCTGAGGAAAATCCTGTTGTGACATCTTTATGAGACCTTTCCGCTGTGTGCGGAGGCTTGCGTCCGGCAGAAAATCCGGAAGATCCAAGAGTGTTCCCTCTCCAAGAAGGGTCAAAATCGGAAACGGCAGCCGCCGCAGGGCCCACCGGAGGAGTAGAGGAAAGCTCTATCAAATCTCTATCCGGAAGGGCATCTTCAAATTGACGGTCGTTCTCGTCCAATGGGTTCACAAAACGGTGCCCGTGGGAGAGGGCGGCCAAAACCAAAGCGGACATGCCAGCGATCCATGAAATATAGCTAGCGAACGACATACCGACAGCCTAACCCAAAAAAGTTCTCTCCGAACCGAAAAGCCCACCTAAGCGAACAGTCGTTGAAGAAATCCGCCCAGTTCCATAGTGATCCCCAAGTGGCAAAGTTCGACTCGAGTTCAGCCAGCTGGCTTAGCAGCGGTGGTCGTGGTACTCCCAGAGGGTGTCGACTTCGAGGTTGCAACGGTCGTCGTGGTGACCTGTCCATTCTTACCGACGGCTGCGATGCTCCCGGCTGCCAAGTGGCCGACACCGAACTTAACCGGACCAACCGGATGATTCAGTAGGTATTCGAATATCTTCCTGGCCACTGGGGCGGCGGCGGAGGCACCGAAACCGCCCTCTTTGATCACGACGGAAACGACGTACTGTGGGGCTTGAACTGGGCCAAACGCGACGAACCACGAGTTCGGATTTAGTCCTTGTACCGATGCGGTTCCCGTCTTTCCTGCTAACGGAAACTTGTTGAAGGGGAATCCCTGAAATGCCCCCGATGCCGTACCGAGTGGTCCAGAAACCGCTCCCTCGAATCCGGCGAGCATCGCAGCATGATTGTAAGCCGATAATTTGACGTGTCCCGCCACCTTTGGGGAGAACTTATCGATTACCTTTCCTTGTCCGTTGACCACACCCACGGCGATTCGCGGCACGTACCTTGTGCCACCGTTGGCGAAGGTTGCGTATGCGTTAGCCATCTGGAGTGGAGTAATCAGGGTCTCCCCCTGACCGAAGGCCATTTCCAGCTGGTCGGCGGTATACCAGTTGGCGTAGGGGTAGGCCTGTGGGTAGAGCTTATGCAACTCTTGGCGTAAGGAGAGTGAGTCGACCATCCCGGAAGCCTCTCCCGGGAGGTTGATCCCGGTTGGAGATCCCCAGCCGTAAGCAGCCGCCATGTTTTGGATCGGAGTATTACCGTACTGCTGGGTTGCGACGTAGAAGCGGTATCCCAAAGTGTAGAAAAAGACGTCGTCCGATGCCGAGAGTGCGGTGACGATATTGATGTTTCCCAACGACTCTCCGCCCGAGTTGTGAAAAGAGCACTTGCCGACGGTACAGCCGGGTATTGCGAAGTAGCCAGGGTCGTGGATCAGGGTATAGGGGGTTACAAGGCCGGAGTTTAAGGCCGCCGAAGCCGTGGCGAGCTTAAAGGTCGAGCCCGGGGTGTACTCACCCTGTATCGCCCTATTTATCAACGGAAAGTTGTTAGCGGGGTTGGTGAGGATAGCGTAGTTCTTGGTCGAAATCCCACCTACCCAGATCGAGGGGTTGTATGAGGGGAACGAGGCCATCGCCAAGACCGACCCGGTGTTTGGGTTCTCGACGACCGCAGCGCCGGTGAGTTCGGGGAGGTAGGTGTGGAAGTAGGGGTCATAGGTGTGAGAGAGGGCTTTGATCTCCGAACCTAGCGCCTGTTCAACCACCTTCTGAAGTGACGTGTCGATCGACAAGACTAGATTGCCCCCGGGCTTTGGTGCCGTCTCGCCCAGCGTCCCGACTACGTTGCCCGAGGCTGTCACCTCGAGCTTTGTCTGTCCTGGCACTCCCCTTAGGTATGACTCGTAGGTCGCCTCTACTCCCGCTAAGCCAATCTGCGACTGGGCGGTATAACCCTTTTGGGATAGTTTTGCGAGCTGAGTTGGCTTTATTTGGCCTACATAACCGAGGACTTGTGCCGCAGTAGACCCCTCGGGGTAGGTGCGCTGGGTGGTGAGTTCGGTAATAACCCCCGGAAACTGCGACGCATGCTCCTGGACATAGATCGCCTTCTGCTTGGAGATACCATAGGCAACAGGGGTCGGCTCATACGGGCTGAACTGCGAGTTATTGAGTGCGAGGGTCACCTGGGAGACCGGG
>JAKCBW010000154.1 GCA_021842145.1 Actinomycetes bacterium | reverse complement strand
TAGAAATGGTTCCAGGGGAATGTTTTGGCTCGAACCACTTGTCGAAGTACTTACCCCAGCTGGAAGAGTCGCATACGGCCCAGTTAGTGCAGCAGACGTAGAAGGTCTATTTGACTCCGGCTTCCTCGAAGGCAAAGACCACCGCTTGTCACTGGGACTAACCGAAGCAATCCCATACCTCGCTAGTCAGAATCGGGTTACTTTTGCAAGGATGGGACTTAGCGACCCACTATCGGTAGATGCTTATATGGCGAATGGTGGGCTAAGTGGGCTCAAAGCCGCCCTTTCGATGAGTCAAAATGACATCGTTCTCGCCGTTACCAAATCTGGGATTCGAGGAAGAGGTGGGGCGGGATTTCCCACTGGGATCAAGTGGAAGACGGTACTTGAGGCAAATTCCGATCAGAAGTTCGTCTGTTGCAATGCCGACGAAGGCGACAGTGGGACCTATGCAGACCGGATGCTGATGGAGGGCGACCCTCTCTTACTGATCGAGGCGATGATCATCTCCGGCATTGCCGTAGGTGCGACTGAGGGTTACATCTACGTTCGCTCGGAATATCCCGACGCTATATCGACATTGAAGGCGGCAATCGCTATTGGTTATCAGAATAATTGGCTCGGTCAGTCGGTACTCGGATCGGATCATAGTTTTGACCTTTATGTGAGGTCGGGAGCCGGTGCTTACATCTGTGGCGAAGAGACTGCGATGCTCGAAAGCCTCGAAGGTCGGCGCGGGGTCATTAGGGCTAAACCACCCCTACCAGCGATTGAGGGCCTTTTCCAAAAGCCAACGGTGGTCAACAATGTACTTTCGTTGGCTGCAGTACCGTCGATCCTCGCAAAAGGCCCAGAGTTCTACTCCGAGATGGGAATTGCAAAATCGAGGGGTACTCAAGTATTCCAACTTGCTGGCAACATAGCTAGACCAGGCATAGTCGAAGTTCCATTTGGCGTAACTTTGGATACATTGATCAACGAATTCGGAGGGGGCTCCCGTAGCTCACGGCCCGTCAAGGCTGCCCAGGTCGGTGGACCGCTGGGCTCTTACATTCCATCGTCTAAGTTCGACTTAAAAATGGACTACGAAACCTTCGCCGCCGCTAATGCAATGGTAGGGCACGGTGGGATCGTGGTCTTTGACGACACAGCAAATATGGGACGCCAGGCGAGATTTGCCATGGAATTTTGTTCTGTTGAATCGTGCGGGAAGTGTACTCCATGCAGGATTGGCTCCGTTCGGGGAGTCGAGGTCATAGATCGAATCTTAAGCGGACAAGACGTTTCTGCGAACGTGGAACTTCTCAAAGACCTCTGCCAAACGATGATAGATGGCTCGCTTTGTGCGATGGGTGGTCTTACACCGATGCCAGTCTTGTCCGTATTGGAGCATTTCCCAGAAGAATTGGGGCTAGTTAATGGTCAACTGGCGGCCTCAAGATGATTTACAACACCGGCATGTTATGCGAACCAGATAGAGGAGAGCGAAAGTGACGCTACTCAAAGAACATGACTTGGGAACCCCGCCAAAGTTTGATGGGGTTACCGTAGAAGTTTCTATAGACGGGATTTCCGTAGACGTACCTGCGGGTACATCGGTGATGAGGGCTGCGGCGCTAGCTGGGATAGATATTCCCAAGCTCTGTGCAACCGACAGTTTGCAGTCCTTCGGATCCTGCCGACTTTGCCTCGTAGAGATCGAGGGTCAAAAAGGCACTCCGGCTTCTTGCACAACGCCTGTGGCGGCCGGAATGAAGGTGAGAACGCAAACCACAAAGGTTGAAAGACTCCGCCGAAATGTAATGGAGCTTTACATATCGGACCACCCCCTCGAGTGCCTCACCTGTGCGGCAAACGGAGACTGCGAATTGCAGGACATGGCTGGAGTAGTAGGCCTTAGGGATGTCCGCTATGGATATGCGGGTGAGAACCACCTCGATTCGAAGAAGGATGAGTCAAACCCCTACTTCACCTTCGAACCAGCCAAGTGTATCGTCTGCTCTCGCTGCGTAAGGGCTTGTGAAGAAATTCAGGGTACCTTCGCTCTTACTATTTCTGGAAGGGGATTCGACTCAAAGGTTGCACCCGGCCCTAAGCTGGACTTTTTCTCCTCAGAGTGCGTTTCGTGCGGCGCTTGCGTGCAGGCGTGTCCAACCTCGACCCTCCAAGAGAAGTCCGTCATCGACCTGGGTATGCCGAATCGGACCGTGATTACAACATGCGCTTACTGTGGTGTCGGATGCAGCTTTAAAGCTGAAATGCGAGGTGATCAAGTAGTCCGGATGGTCCCCTATAAGGATGGTGGAGCTAATGAGGGTCACTCTTGTGTAAAGGGGCGTTTTGCGTGGGGGTATGCAACCCACAAGGAGCGAATACTATCGCCGATGGTGCGTGACTCGATCACCGATCCTTGGAAAGAGATCGGCTGGGATGAAGCAATTCAGTATGCAGCTGAGAAGTTTAAGTCCATTCAGAAGACCTTTGGTACCGGGGCAATTGGCGGAATTACTTCTTCCCGATGCACCAACGAAGAAGTCTTTGCTGTACAGAAAATGGTCAGGGCCGGCTTCGGGAACAACAATGTCGATACCTGCGCTAGGGTCTGTCACTCTCCGACCGGATTCGGATTAAGCCAAACCTTCGGAACATCCGCCGGCACCCAAGACTTTAAATCGGTTGAAAAGGCCGATGTAATCATGCTGATAGGAGCAAACCCCACCGAGGCGCATCCGGTGTTCGCCTCTAGGATGAAAAAGAGGCTGCGAGAAGGGGCTAAGCTCATCGTAATTGACCCTCGAAGGATTGGTTTGGTGAAAACGCCCCATGTCGAGGCGGAGTATCATCTTCAACTACACCCTGGAACCAATGTCGCAATCGTGAACGCTCTTTCACACGTGATTGTGACCGAAGGTCTACTCGATCAGGACTTTATCGAGCAGCGCTGTGAAACAGCGGATTTTGTGGCCTGGAAAGAGTTTATTTCCCGATCGGAAAACAGCCCCGAGGAACTTGCATCCATTACCGGAGTCGATGCCAAACTGGTACGCGAAGCCGCAAGATTGTATGCAAAAGGGCCCAACGGAGCTATTTATTATGGCCTTGGTGTTACGGAGCATTCGCAGGGTTCAACCATGGTTATGGGCCTCGCTAACTTAGCCATGGCAACTGGAAATATTGGGAAACCTGGAGTCGGCGTAAACCCACTAAGGGGTCAAAACAACGTCCAGGGTTCTTGCGACATGGGGTCGTTCCCGCATGAATTTCCTGGATATCGTCATGTTAGCGACGACTCAGTGCGCAGTATCTTCGAGACCACGTGGGGCAGGAGCCTAGATAAGGAACCTGGGCTCAGAATACCGAATATGTTCGATGCCGCCATCGACGGGAGCTTCAAGGCTCTCTTTGTCCAAGGTGAGGATATCGCACAATCTGATCCCGACACGAAACACGTTAAAGAGGCGCTTGAGAACCTGGAGTTCTGCGTGGTGCAGGACCTATTTTTGAATGAGACTTCTCACTTTGCACACCTCTTCCTTCCTGGAACATCCTTCCTGGAAAAGGATGGCACATTCACAAATGCGGAGCGACGAATCAACCGCGTGCGCCCGGTGATGCCCC
>JAKCBW010000023.1 GCA_021842145.1 Actinomycetes bacterium | reverse complement strand
TGTCAGAAACCCCGGGGGAATCACTGAAAGGAAAAAGCAATTATGTCAGACACCGCCACTAAGCCACAAGAGGTCCTGGTATCTCTGGCGGCTTCAACAGCGGATCCGGGGCCACTTGGCCTCGCTGCTTTTGCATTAACCACATTTTGTCTGAGCGTATTCAATGCGGGAATCCTAAGTGGAACATTGGAGGGCATTGTTTTGCCTCTTGCACTGTTCTATGGTGGAATAGCGCAGCTCGTGGCTGGCATCCAGGAGTTCAAGAAGGGTAATACCTTTGGAGCTACTGTATTCACGTCTTATGGTGCATTTTGGATGGCCTTTGCGGCATTTGTCCATGTCATCGTTCCAGAAATGGTCGCAGCTAAGACGCCGAATATAAATGAAGCGGTTGGACTGTTCCTGCTTGCATGGACACTGTTCACCATCTACATAATGATCGGGTCGTTTGCTATCAATGGAGCTCTTGCAGCTCTTCTTGTAGTGCTTGAAATCACCTTCATCTTGCTGACTTGGGGCAACTTTGCGAATAATCTCTCGATCATCAAGCTCGGTGGTTACCTAGGTATCATCGTTGCAATTATGGCTTGGTATTGTTCAGCGGCTGGACTGCTGGCTTCGGTCTTCGGCAAGATTATTCTGCCGGTTTGGCCAGTGAAGAAGTAACCATCATAACCAGTGGCAGATGCCATTGGGTCTAGCGCTTATTCTGGTCCTGGGTATCCAGTTCGTCTATCCGAAAAGATAGCGGATTGGGTCCCAGGGCTCTTTTTATTTCGGAAAGGGTTTGTCTGAATCCTTCCAACCACGGACCCTCGTCGAAGAGACTTTGATCTTCGGAGCTTGATGAGTTTGCTAGCCTCAGTTCCAACTGGGAAGCAAGTTGGTAGAAGAGGCTGCGCGCCTCGGAGTAAATCCCCATTATGTCGAGGGTGTCTGCCTTTGCCAGCAGAGTGCGGATCTTTTTCGGATCATTAGCTTCAATAGCATCTACTACCCGTTCCAGGGATTCGTATGCTTCTCTTTGAGACCGACCGATTGAAGGTGCCATGGGGCCAAACTAGACGCTCGACTTCGTAATGGGCGTCCTTTTAGATTCGAGGTCTTCGATTTAGTGATCTGATACCTCTGAGCTGGAAGTTTACCCAAAGCGAATTTCCACAAACTAGGCTTGAGCCAGATGGGAGCTAATGGGCCAGTGCAGGATTCGGCAACTGCCTTAGCGGGTGGCAGGTATCTACTTTCGGAGTTGCTCGCGAGTGGCGGGATGGGCGAGGTGTACCTGGCTATGGACACCAGGTTGCACCGAAAGGTTGCTATTAAGTTCCTAAAGACAGTAGCTACTTCCGATGCAAATCAGCGCCAGCGCTTCGAGATCGAAGCCCGCGCCGCAGCGAAGGTTTCCAACGATTTTGTGGCAACGGTATATGACGTTGGTGAAGAGGGCGACCGACCTTATATAGTTATGCAGTTGCTCGAAAGAGAGACACTTAAAGACAGGATTCTCAAGGGACCTATTGCTCCTAGTGAAGCGATAACGATTTGCCTGGGCATACTGAGTGCCCTAGGGGCTGCGCACGAAGCTGGGATTCTTCACAGAGACATAAAGCCTTCTAATATCCTCTTCGATTCAAATGGGCGGGTAAAGGTCGCAGATTTTGGGATTGCAACTATCGCCGAGAGTGGAGAAGATGACGACCGGACCGTCACTTTAGAGATCTTCGGCACTCCGAGTTACTTAGCTCCCGAGCGGATGCTTTCCGGTCGTCCGAGCGCTATGTCGGACATCTATTCAGTCGGTGCAATACTCTACGAGATGCTCAGCGGAAAGAGACCTTACGTTGGGGAAACTCCCATGTCGATAGTGCTTGCTTCTCGGGAGGCAAAGAGGATTCCGATCGACGAGTTGAATCCAAAGCTACCGAAATCCTTGGTGGAGATAGTCGATAAGGCTCTGTCGCCAGAACCGGAACTTCGATTCCAAACGGCAAAGGAGATGGCCGGTGCACTTTCCCTCGTGCTCTCGCAGGAGGACTGGCTCGTTGCTACATTAGAGCAGCCCCCGCTTCTCGAGGAGACCCTCCTTTTATCCTCGGTCGGGGGAGTTACCGATTTGACCCAGAAGATCGGGCCAACGACCGAGTCCAAGGCAAAACCATTGGCTTTTTTGAATTTTGGTCCATTCAGGGTTCCGAAGGAGATTCTTTACGCTTTGGCGGCGGTGCTATTAGTGGCGGTCCTAGTGGTTTGGTCTACGCTGGCGTCGAACAATAGCTCCAACCGTGTACCGAAGATCACTACCTCTACCGTCATTCAGCCCGCGGTCACTTCGACTACGGTTGTTACAACTACGACACTCCCGCCGACGACGCTCCCCACTGCACCCACCCCTCCGAGGGGAGGAAAGGGGCCACCCGGCAAGAAGAAGTAGGATACCCTTTCGGATCGAGGGATCTCACTGGCTCTGCTTGTACCGATTAGTGGCATTAACGTGATGGGATGTGGTCGCTTCGGCGTAGGGCGCGGAGCCATGGGTGCGATTTGATCTGTGGGCCGTGTCTTGAAGACCTCTTCGGCGGTGTATAGGATCGGGCCTTATTTTGATCATAGTTGTCGTTGGTTACTTTTGTGGGGCCATTAGTGATGCGGAGGATGGTCGCGTGGAATCGGCCCACGAGGAATTGAGGGAAATTTAGGCCCGATACCTGGGGAAAAGGTAGCTGGGAGTAAATTTCATACCTTGTCAAGCTGGCCCTGGCTATGGGATTGATCGTCGAGCGCCAAAGGAAGAAGAATGACAAAAGGAGAGAGACAGCACGGGGTACGGAATTATGGTCCGTGGCTAAGGGCGTTGTTAGTTTTGGTAATAGGTGGCGTGCTGCTTTCAGTTCTGACTGATAACCGTACCCAACTCTCCATCAGCGTTTCGGTGATGCACCTTCTGCGAGGCTTGATAATTCTAGTTATAGGGCTAGCGCTTTCAAGGATCATCAAAGAACACCTGCTTCGCAGGAACTTCGATTCCATGTCCGCTAGGCAGCGGACGGTCGCTGGTTTTGGGACTCAACTATTTCTATACCTTGGCCTAGCATTAGCGGTGCTGGCTGCATTGGGAGTTGGGCTTTCTAGCGTCATCTTTGGCGGTGCATTTCTAACCGTATTGATCGGCCTTGCCGGACAGAGCATGTTTACCAACATCCTGGGCGGTATCTGGCTGGTTCTCTTTCAGCCCTTTCAGGTAGGCGATGCTGTCAGCTTTATCACCTGGCAGTACCCAATTTTGATGCCTTCATTTCCCCATGAGGCTCTTAAGCCTGTATATAACGGGCGGATAATAGACATTAATCTTATGTACACGTCGCTACTGACCGACGATGGCGAATCGATGGTGGTTCCTAACGGTATTCTCGCCCAGAGCGCAATTACGAATCGGACGAAGACCCAGTCGAGGCGGACCAGGATCCGTTGCGAGGTGCCTATCTCAATTGACCCCAAGGATTTTGCTAAAGAGCTTTCTGGCCTCCTCGACGACTCGAGTTGTCAGATCGAGATGACCGACGTCTCTCTGGTTAGTTATTTCATGCGCGTCACCTTGTGGTCTCAGGGAACTGACGACGAAAAACGGGACGAGATCCTCAGCTCAGCCTGGAAGGTGATCACCCGGCTGGCCCCCAGAGAGTCTTGAAGTCAACTTATTAGCTAGCTCAAATCGGTATGGACCGAGCAACAGATCAGATCAGTTGATGTCGCGGCGACTGAACGGAGTGGGGCCGATCCCATTGAAGGCCACTTGGGTAGGCGGCTAGTATGGTGTGATGTACATCCCGAAACACTTTGCCGCAAGGGACGACCCTCAAGTCGAGGAGTTTCTCAAAGACATCGGAGCTTGTGACTTGATTACCGTTTCTGGTGATTCACTCCTGATATCGACCTTGCCTATGTTGCACGTACCTTCTCCTTCTAAACAAGGTTGGGGAACGCTGCAAGGTCACTTGGCTCGTCAGAATCCACATGTCGCCGCTGAGGGGGGTGGTCCATCGGTGGTGATAGTGAGGGGAGTGAGCGGATACGTTTCTCCTGGATGGTATCCGTCGAAGCTGGATGGGGGTAAAGTAGTTCCTACCTGGGATTATGTGGTCGCCCATATTTATGGTCGGCTCACTATTAAAGATGATCCACATTGGACAAGGGACCTGGTAGATCGACTGACCAACCACCATGAGGCTCGCTTAGAGAAGCCTTGGAGTATCGACGAGGCGCCAGCTGATTTCATAACTGCTCAGCTAAGGGCGATCGTAGGGGTCGAATTGGAAATCGACCGAGTCGAGGCGAAGTTTAAGTTGAGTCAGAATCGCACCAAGGAAGATGTACTCGGGGTCGTAGACGCGCTAACCGGAGTCGATGATGACCTTGCGCTCGAGATTAGGCGAGCGAACGACTTGATATGAGCTAGGTTTTCTTGGAGGGACCATGGCTTACTCGTCAGCTCAGACTGGCAAGTAGATCCAATGAGCAAAAGCCCGCTCCGCATCAAAGCGCCTCTAAAGACACGTCCGCCGACCGCTTCTGATTTGCAAATAGGGGAACTATCTCACGCCAGAGACTTCGTCAGCCTTGGAAGTAGCAGAAAGAGTGATTTCGTTTGGGCCTAGCCAATTCGGCGGTGGGATGGGCAGACGGGCAGTGGCGAGGATGTGCACCGTCGCTGTCGGGCCGCTTGAGGTTAAGTAGAATCCGCTGACCCGATAGTCACTGGAGTACGAAATAGAGCTTAGGTAAGAGGTAACCTGATTTTCGGCATAAGTTTGGTTGATGACCAGCTTGCCCGAAGTAAAAAAAGCTGACTGAGAGAGACTCCTAGCTCCAAGCAGTGCACAATCTGCGGCGAGATGGTCGGTACGTAGCTGGAGTATTGACAGCGAGGCGGAGTCGATGGTCACGCAGCAAAAAAGTAAGGACACCATTACCATTGTCGGGACGAGAATGAGGGCTGAGCCACTGGATGGACCGAATGCCTCGCTTATAGAGAACTTCAAATAACGTCCAAGTCGGCTAAGTAGCAGTTTCGATTTGTTTCTAGGTTTTCTATGGGGCAGCACAACCCTTCTCTCCTGCAACTGCGTAGTGATATCCGTCCGTCGGCTGTTCTGATGTTGCGGTGAGGGGAACTCGGAAGCCGATTCGAACTGGCCAGACGATGATGTTCAACCCCGAGCTTTCGACCGCCTTTACCGAGATTGCCGAGCAGGGGGCGAGGGTTCCAGAGGCGATGATACTTACCTGCGAGCTAGCAAGACCCAGTAGCGGCTCGTAGCTTGAGGCTAAAGCCGTCGCTTGGATTCCACTTGGGGCCGAAGAAGGCGAGAGCACCATCTCACGCGCAACCATATCGGATAGTTCTTGTAATTTCTGCTTCGTGTCGATCAGCTTTAAAACCGATAGGACGAGCGAGGTAGAGATCAAAAAGAGCGACACGCCAAAGATCAGGGCGTCG
This sequence comes from Actinomycetes bacterium, assembly GCA_021842145.1. Lineage (GTDB taxonomy): Bacteria > Actinomycetota > Acidimicrobiia > Acidimicrobiales > Acidimicrobiaceae > JABEUN01. The sequence continues at coordinate 12,585 of JAKCBW010000023.1, read as the reverse complement.
AGTCCAGCAATTTCGCCCGCTTCTGAGCGCAGCCACGAAAACCCAATTGAATTTGATTTGGCATTTGGCGCTGCTTCAAATTCCATCATGGATGTGCGTTTGCCAAAAGTGCTCTTCATCAAGACCTTATCCTCCCTCGGTGGGCCAGCTTGAAGCCGCCTTGATCGTTCGCAGCCCGAAGGTATCGGCGGTGAGTCCCCCCACTATGCTCGCTGCAGGAATGGCCACCACTACTACCGTCGAAGTTTGGCTCTGGGCTACCGAGATCTTGCTACTGCTATAGAGCCTTCCCAGCTCTGATGAAGCTGAGCTGTCCAGCAGAGAAGGTGTCGTTTCGCTATTTTGGTATGCGCTGGCCTGCCTCGCCAGGTCGCTGGCAACCCTCATTATTTGGGCTTTAGCAAGTCCTAGCAGACAAACCTCAACCACCATCCAAAGGACGACGAGCGAGATCAGGACGCCAAAGACCGCGGAAATAACCCCGGCGGCAGACTCCTGTTTTAATTTGTATCGCAACTTATTGGCCAAGTTGCGATACCTGGGTTGCCACGGTGGTGGTTGCCTGGTGCATGATGGCCTTAAATGCGATCCAGAGCGCGACACCCAGGAATGCCATGATCATGACGACGATCGCCGCAGAGACCGGACCCTCTCCTCTTTCGTCGTCAACCATTTTTCTTTTCAGCGACGCTATAGCGGTTCCAACCGAGAGGTATGCGCCAACGCTTATCATCACGACCGCCACCGCTGTAGCTGCCATAGCTATCGATTGACGGATATTTCTTCTTGGGTCCATCTCCTTGTCCTCCTTGTTATCTATTTGCTTTTTGTCTAATTTGCTTTTTGTCTAATTTGCTTGTTGTCTATTGAGGCCGTTAGGCGGGTGAAAGCCTGGAGCGAGGCGTGTTTCAAATTCCACCAAAGGCATGCAGTGCCGATACGAAGGGGATCATGACGAAGATGATTCCAGGGACCAGGGCGGCAACACTTACCGGAATCCAAACCGCCTGCGCTCGCTTGGATAGTTTTTCGGTGAGTTCAAGCTGTTGTCGTCTTCTAAGTGATCGGCTTTGTTCGTCCAATAGGGCGGGCAGCTCAGGTGATGAATAATTCGCCTCAAGCAGCCGGATCAAGTGCCCAAGGTCTTTGAGTCGGTATTGCGCGACGACGAGTCCCAACGCCCTTCCTGGATTCGCCCCTCTCCTAATTTCCGCGGAGATTCTTAGCGATGGCACCGACCATGGCCCTTGAATAGTCTTTGGGTACCTATCTATCGCTGACTGTATCGATAAGCCGGAAGCTACGAAGGAGCTGATCTGCTCGACGTATAAGGGGAGACCATCGTTCAACTCTCGGATCCGAGCACTCTCATCTTGATAGATGCGAAGTGACTTGAAAACCAGCAATAAAAAAGGTGACAGTATTGCTGCGAAAAGGGCGGAAATAGCCGATTTGGTGATTATCGCAACTAGCGATAAAACGGCCAAACCGATAGCAGCGCACTGAACATTTAGCCCGGCTAAGGCCTTTTTGAAAGCCAGAATCAGCGATGATAGCTTGGCATCCTGGGATAATTTTTCGAATACCGGCCGAAGTAGCTTTCCTTGGTAGTTCTTTAGATGAGTAATCGGATCTTGGCTTGACGGCGTGTTAGGTAGGAAGAACTCGGCGACTCTTTCGTATCTTGACCGTTTGGTCAATGCCTTCACCTGTGAAAGGAGGAGTATGGAACCGACGAGACATCCAGCAATCGAAAGTGTTCTTACGAGGCTGTATTCCATTATCGACCCCATGGTGAGCTGATTCGATCAAGGAGTTTCTTGCTGTATGGGGGAGTTGGCGCTGCTTCGATCTCTTCGAAACGTCTGTTTCTGGCCTTTGGTAACCCAATAAGGTGAGTAGACCAAATCCAGCACAATAGCAAAAGACCAAGGGCGACTGCGCTTAGCGTTATCCCAATCGGAGTTTGGAAACTTTGTCTTCCCCCACCTATGGCCGCCCCTGCTAGAGCCATTCCAATCGGAACTACTAGAACAAATCGCCTCGCAAATATCGCCCCAGCCATCGATGCATTCGCTTCTTTCGCCGCCGCTAGGTCCCAAGACCGATCTTCTCGAAGTCGGTTTAGGCGTGACTCAGTGGAAGTCGAGGCCAGCTCATGGAGAAGTACCATGGTCTGGAGCACGGTGGTGCTCCGCTGATCGGCGAGTTCGTCGGCGATTTGATTGCACACAAGGTAAAAGTCTCCGGTCAAATTCCAGGTAATGCGGCTACGATCAAAAACACTCGAAGCCTTCTCGCCAAACGCTTGGGCCGCTGAAAACAGTGCATGGGGGATTGCTTCGCCGAGGGTACATACCCTGATCCGCACCTCGTCAATTACGTTGGGCCAGCCCTCGAGCAGTTGCTCGTGGATGGCGGAGGCTTCCGACTGTCGGGTTAGGTAGTTGAGCAGGACGCCAAATAATCCTCCGATAGAAGCCAGCAGCCATGACCCAGTTGCCAATAGTGTTAGCACAGCTCCAAGGGCAAGTATCCCTAAGTAGCGCTTGGTTTCCCGATCCGAAACTATTCGCAAGGTTTTGATGCTCATCTGTTTAGAGGGTCGTTCTGAGATGAATGGGATTGCCACTTTTGTGACAACCACCGACCCGATCAGGGCCGCCGCTGAGCATAGCAAGAAAATTATCGGTCTTATATTCATCGAGAATGGGTGTGAGTCGAGTGGCCTTCGGCTTCAAGCGCAGGCGGGGATACTTCTGCTCGGACCGCTGGAGCGACCCCCTTTTTCATCCCGTATTCCGGGCAATTATCATTCCGTAACCGGGCGGTGTCCCGGTAGCTGATTGCTTGCACGGTATCTCCTTTCGTATCTACAACTCGTATCTACAGCTCGCATCTATAACGAAGCTTCCTCTTGGGATCACTCACACTCGCCAGTTTGGAGGGTTCCCGCAAAATCCTTTCGACCCAAAACCCTGGGCATGGACCTCATCACCGGCGACTGCGGTATGGGGAAGGTGCCTTTTCGGACGGCCAAGGTTCGCAGGCATCACGACGCATGGCCTCTTAGCGCGAGTCCATTCCTCGAACGTGAAGTAACGCCGCAACTTTTTGGAAAAGTAGAAGTCCGCAAGTCGGCAAGGATCAATGCTCTAAGCGTGCGGGACCGAGTGGTAATGGGCCGGAAGCGCCTCCATCTAATGTGTCCATTAGGGCCTGAAAAGATCGGTCCATCGGCGCGGTCACATCTTTCTTTGTCGCCCAGCTGGGCCTCGGGTTGTATGGATAGTTCCGTGCTGTTTCCCCACAGTGCCGTCGCCAAGGTTGGCTTTGATATTTTGGCGCTTGGAGTGTTCGAACTGAGTGCCGAGTCAAGTGACCGATGAAAATCTCCCCCAACGTCACCACTTTGCATCTGGGGGCAGGGCAACAAACTTCGAGTCACCACTGGATTGAATTGTGCGATGCCAGCCGAATCAACCCGACCAGCGTTTCTTGCCGCAGCTCCACTTGCAGGTCTGTCAGTAGAAGTAGATCTTAAAGCGACGGGCTGACAAGGTATTTGATCGAAGGGCGTTTCGTCTCTATGCAAGGTGCTTAAACTCCTTTAAGGTCCACTTGGTCTTTTAAAAAGGCTGATTTGTAGGGCTTCGCCTCCAACTCCCAGCATCAGCCATTGGGTGTCGGGGGTTGGCCAGACTAGCTACTGGCACTAGGCCGTTCGCTGCAGTTTGCGAGGAGTTCGCCCAGGTCGTAGCCGTGTTCGGCTAGCCTGGTTCGTAAGCGGTGGGGGACCGGACCACAAGAATATGCGAGGTCGTCTGGCGGAGTAAGCTTTATCATCGACGTGGTAGTAAAGCCCGAGGATTCCTTGGTCTGGGGGTCCTCCACAGCAATGATTTCAGTAATTTTCGGAACAGAATTTATGCGCTGGACGTAGGCCACAATGTCGACCGCATCCGATACCAGAGCGCAGAGCCCCTGCGAAGCGAGATTGATGCCATTTAGCTGGGCCATAACGCCAAGTCTTGAAAGAGCTTGCCTGGCTGAGGAGGCATGAATCGTAGTCATACCCTGGACCCCAGACGATGTGGTCAAAAGAAAGGGAAGGGACTCACGGTCCCTGACTTCGCCAACAATGGCTATATCCGGAGCCATTCGCAAAAACCCGGCCACCAGTCGTCTTAGATCTATTTCGGGGCGGTCCTGCCGTTCCGGCCTCGATTGAAGGTGTGCAACGTTGGACAGACGTATGTCCGTCTCTGGAACTTCCTCAGCAATGACAACTCGGGTAGAAGGGTCTAGTTCGCCAGCCAGGCACCCTAGGAGGGTAGTTTTTCCCGCACCGGGTGGTCCTGCGAATATGATGGTGGCTTTCGACCTAATCGCGGCGACGAGCAGAGCGGCACTCGGAGAACTTAGCATCGCTTTGTGGACTAGCTGAGTCAGTGTACGATTTGTGAGACCTGTGAACTTGCGAATGTTGACGCAGAGGTGGGCGGACTTAGTTAATTCAGGATGGACAATGTGGACTCTAGATCCATCGGGTAACTGTGCGTCCTGAAGTCCAGCGACCGGATCAAGCTTTCTATGTGACCCGATGCTCCGCTCGAGCAACCTGGAAACCGTCCGATTGAGGTGATCGTCATCGTAAAAGGATTCCGACAGTTTTTCTGTCGCTCCGAAGTGACGCCGGACGAAGATTGCATCGGGAGCATTGATTATGATTTCCCAGACTTGGGGGTCGCGCATCACGGCATCGATCGGTCCGAGGCCGCAGATTGACCGAAATATCTTTTCCGCCGAGTTTGCTTCGACTGAACTTGCAGATCTGCTTCGATTCGATACAACCTCCTGTCGAATTACCTCGAAGATCTCGTCTGCAGAATCGGCATTGCCTGGATCCAAGTTCTTAGACCTACATTTATCAGAGACTCGATCTTCAAGTGATCGCAGGTCAATCGTCCTGCTTAAAGAGGTGTCCAGTAGTTGTTGGTTACCTCGGTGCGATGGGTGTGTGAGTTCTTTTGCCAATTCCATCCGCCCCTACCCTCCCTGTGGCGACCGTGCAAGCTAATTCTTACTACAAATGTTTCATTTGTCAACTGGGGGCGCAGGGTAATTAAAAAGTTGGCCCTCTTGGCGGTGGAATTGATTGCATTAAGCAACAAAAAATAATTTGAGCTGTAGGATTTTTATCTGGCGAGGAACCCATCCGTCATCGGTTTGTCTAGGTTCCTCGCAGAAATCGACCTAGCTTTTAGGGGCCATAGTTGACTATTTCATCGAAGCTGACCGAGTTGCGCGATAACCCGGTTACATACCGCTACATCGTACTTTCGAATACGACCCTCGGCAGTTTCATGGCATTTTTGAACACATCTATCCTTATTATTTCACTCCCTGCGGTCTTTAAGGGTATTAACCTGCAACCCTTGGCTCCGGGCAATGTCGGCTATCTACTTTGGACACTCCTCGGCTTTCAGGTAGCCGCAGCTATCCTGGTGGTCGCGTTTGGTCGGTTAGGCGACATCCTTGGACGAGTAAGGCTCTACAACTTAGGCTTTTTGGTCTTCACCGTTGCATCGGCTGCCTTGGCCCTTCTCCCAGGCAAGGGCGGTTCGGGAGCGATGGAGCTCATTATTCTCAGGGTCGTACAGGGAATTGGCGGGGCGTTAATTTTCGCAAATTCAACTGCGATCATTACCGACGCATTTCCATCCACAAGGAGGGGGGCGGCCCTGGGAATAAACCAGGTGGCCGGTCTGGCGGGAAGTTTTATCGGTCTGATCGCAGGTGGATTATTGGCCGACTTGGACTGGAGACTGGTGTTTTGGGTCTCGGTCCCCTTCGGAATCATCGGGACCGTGTGGGCATATTTCATGCTGAGAGACCAGTCGACGAGATTGAAGTCGAAGGTCGATCTGGTGGGGGGAGGCCTTTTTGGGTTGTCCCTTGTTCTGATCCTGATCGCAATCACATACGGCGTGCAACCCCATGGAACCGCATCGATGTCCTGGAGGGCTCCCTATGTTGACGCCGAACTAATCGTCGGTATTATCCTGCTGGTTGTCTTTTTGATCTACGAGACTAAGTCCGACCATCCGATGCTCAATCCGCGGCTCTTTCTGAATAGAGCATTTTCAGCGGGGGCATTTTCCAACCTACTTTCGGCAATGGGTAGGGGCGGGCTCCAGTTCATGCTGATACTCTGGCTCCAGGGGATCTGGCTTCCCCTCCGTGGATATAACTTCTCGCAAACGCCGCTTTGGGCTGGAATATATCTGCTCCCATTGACCTTCGGTTTTCTGCTAGCGGGGCCGATATCCGGTCACCTCTCCGACCGTTACGGTGCTAGGTATTTTTCTACACTTGGGATGCTCGTTGCGGCGGCATCGTTTATCAGTCTCGTACTTCTTCCGGTCAACTTCGCGTATCCATACTTCGCCGTCATAATCTTTTTGAATGGAGTAGGTTTCGGACTGTTTGCGGCACCAAATACTTCGGCGGTGATGAGTTCCGTGAAACCAACAGACCGAGGTGCTGCTTCAGGTGTTATGGCGACCTTCATAAATACCGGCCAGGTGCTTTCGGTGGGGATATTCTTCTCACTATTGATTGCTGGTCTGTCCAGTACGCTACCTCATCACCTGCTGAATGGATTGATGGCTAATGGAGTTCCTAGACCAGCAGCGGTTCGTATTTCTGAAGTACCGGCCGTAGCGTCTATTTTCGCCGCATTCTTGGGATATAACCCGCTCCAGCTGCTGTTAGGATCGGCCGCCAAGTCGATACCGCACGCGCAGTTAGTCCACCTATACGGGCACTCGTTCTTTCCTTCACTAATTTCAGGTCCGTTCAAACACGGCCTAGTCATCGCCTTTGCCCTCGCAGTAGCGCTCTGCTTGATAGCGGCGGTCACGTCTTGGTTGCGTGGTGGCGATCGCATGATACATGTCGAGGATGAAGCCGTTTCGGTCACCGGAGAAATGGTAGGAAGTTCGCCTGATCCTCAGAGCGCATAGCGGTAGCTGTCACGGAGCTGCTGCTCCGAAAGTACTGGACTGAGCTGTAAGGGTTGGCGATGGTTGGTCCTAGATCAAAGTCGAGCTCGTGACTCATGGTGAAGCACCGAGAAGGTTGAACTGGGCGACGTGCTCTTTTGCGCTGGAGAGTGAGTTCTAGGTAGCAGCCACTACATGGGACCGCCATGTAGTGGAGCAATGTATTGGCTACAATGTGAAAAGTGACATTTCCCGAGTCTCTTTCAGATCCCCGTACTTCCATAGGACCTGAGTTGGGAGAGCTTGCCATTGTGCAAGACGTAGAGGCGGGATTGATTAGATTGCTAGCGCCCAATTCATCTGCGATGACTTTGGACGGTACGAATAGCTACCTAATATATGGGTCAGATGGATCCGCGATCCTATTGGACCCTGGTCCTGATTCCCCAGCGCACCTGGCCAGAATAGCTGACGTTGCGGGAGAGCGTGGCCTTGAGATTAGAGCGATATGTTTGACTCACCACCACCTGGACCATTCTGAGGCGGCCTTTGCTCTTGCATCTACGTTGGGGGTGGAGGTATTTGCTCACCCAGAGAGTTTTGATAGGCTCTCCTACAGGCGCCTAAAACTTTCGGGGCGAATATCGATCTCAGGTATCGGTCTTGAGGTGATACCCACTCCGGGTCATTGTGGGGATCACCTCAGCTTTCTTCTGCCCTCAGGAGTACTCTTGACCGGGGATCACGTCCTCGGTCGAGGGACATCAGTAGTGGCATATCCCGACGGAAGTCTAAGCCAGTACCTAGATTCGTTGAATCGCGTTTCTGAAGTTGATTTCACTCGACTTGCACCCGGCCATGGACCGGTGATGGACAAGGGTCTTGGCGAAGAGGTCATTAGTTACTATTTGGCTCATCGCAGAGCCAGGTTGGACCAGCTAATCGAGGCTATTCTATTGAATCCCCAAGTGACCCAGGAAGAACTTGTGGAAATTGTCTATGGGCCCCAATTGAGTGAAAAAATCAAATGGGCAGCGCTCGCTTCGACTATGGCTGCCTTGCGATACTTGCAGGATTCTGGCGTGGTCAACAAAGGGGAAAATGGAGGATTTGAGCTTACCCGTTAGCGAGCGCTGCGAGCTTGTGTCCGGATTACGCCGTCCGTTGGAAGGTTTAATGTGACGCAGTTTCAAAGCTGGCGGCTCCTTAGAAACCGCACCGCTTATTCATTACCAATGCCGCCGTACTGGTTTTACCGAAGGGGCCGGTAGGTCGATCTGAAAGCATCGAAGGATGCACCCGACGAATCGCCCGAATTAGTCTTTTCCCTGTAGGTTGTCTGCTGATCAGCACGCCATTGCCGCAAGAGGAAACTTTGGAGCCAGCCCGAGAGCGCCATCCCCATTCTCGAAGCTACTCCGGCAGACAAAGAGGGAATGGAAACTTTTCTTGAGTCTCGTCGATTTCGCGAAATTAGCCTTACCAGAATGGGGTGCGGGACACAATGCCTATGACTTTAGCCATGGGGAGGTTTCATTTTTTACCTACTTTTCTGGCGCCTGGACTTGATCGGGCTGGCATTGGGAGCCATTTCGTCAGACACCCAGCTTCTCGCCTTGCGCTGTCCGGTGGCCAATAAAGCTATGACTCCGCCGCTTTGCCTAGTCGACGAGGTTCTGCCATTGGCACTTCGAGGTGTTGCAGGGCGTGGTGGAAAAAGTACTCGTTAAATGGTTCAACCATCCAACTGGGCAGGGGCAATACATCGGAAATTATTGGGTCGATGTTTCGGGCGGGGATGTAGATGACCTCGGGTCGGTCACCTCCGGAGGTCCTGGCCATTGGCAATGTGGGCGCCGATAAAAGCTGGCTTAATTCTTGCTTTGCCATAGCCTGCCTAAGTCGACTCGAAGCACATCGATTAATTACGAACACGCTCGGTGCTTTTGTTAATCCAGATCGAGAGACTTCTCGATTGATAGCTGCCAGGGAGTAGATCCCTTTAGTGTTGTCCGATCCAACCAGCACGACCAATGATGAGAACGCTAGGGCAGTCCTTCCGAGTAGGTTTTTCGACTCTATGTCCATAGATCCAGATTCAGAGGATCCTTCGAAGTCATTTCCAATATCGACGACTACATGTTTGAAGCTGTTTCGTAGAGCTCCGAATGCGGAATTCAACGAGTCCTGATCCCATCCGAGCCAGTCGCGCCTAGAGCGATTGGATTTCAGAAGGTAGTAGTGACGAGAGCTTATCCATTCGAGATACGTCGCGAGATCTTCTTTTGCAATATGAGATATTCGCGCTGCCCGAATCAGTTCTGAAACCCCCATAGCGTGAGCTCGAGCGTCGTTTAAAAAGGCTAATTCGCCCCGGGACCTAGCGTCGAGGACTAAGGGCGGCCCCATGGTCTGCCCCAAGCTTTGCGCAATCGCCATTGTTGTCGTTGAAGTGCCAACCCCTCCAGGGCCAACAACCGATATTATGTGGCCCGCTATATCCGCGTCCCTAGGTGTTGTTGTTTGTGGCGAGGTTTGAAGTTCAACCGATCCCGATTTTTTGAACCTCCCTCGCCATCTCTTTTGTGCCGTTGCTAAGTCGCCAACTTCCCCTTTACTATTCCCCCCTGCCTGCTTGGCAGGGGGAGAGGTCGGGTCCACGAGACCCAGCGCGTGAGTCAAATTGTCGGCGGCATGATCATTTGGGAAAGCTTGCTCTGAAGGCGATGTGTAGTCCTCGATGTGGCCATCGGTACTGAAGCCGCCTTTTGCACCATCGATTAGTTGCTCGCCTATTTCTAAGTCCTTGGGCCAACCTTCCGCCAGCCAGTCGTGGCGTACTGGGTCGAGTGTCGGGATAGTTTTCGGGCCTGTTTCAACACCTTCGGACCATTGAATTGTCCTTTGATCGACGGATTTTGTAACGGTATCGTGGCCTTGCTCGATTGCGGCTAGCAGATCCTTTTGAACTAGTGGTTCAGAAAGACAAATAAAAGGTGCGGCTTTTAGGCTACCAATTACGATAACATGACGGTCGGAGACTCTCTTTTTTGTCGAATTGTGTCGATCCTCAATCACCCCGGTTAACGAGCGGAGCAGGCTCTCGTCAACCACTATGAAGTCGTCCTCTGCAAGTTCAGGGAGCATTGCGGGGTGTGGGTATGAGATGATGGTGGCTGGAATCGGGCTGTCGTATATCCACCTTGTTATCTGAATTGGCCATAGCGAAGTTTCTTTAGCTACGAAGTGGAGACGCATCTAACCGACCTGTCCCTGTGTAGATGTGCTTGGTGTCGCCAAGTTCGCAACCGAGCCGCTGTCGAGCTGAGACAAGTTCACCGCAGTTGGAGGGTAGATGACGTCTTGAGCCGGAAATGGAGCGGCACCGGTAGACCTAACTAGGGTTATCGACGCTGCTACCTGCCCCTGAGCTATCGCCATCATCTCGTCGAAGCTACTTACAGCAAGGGTAACCGATATAGTCTTCGGACTCGAACTACTAAAGGAACTCGCGAGTTGAGAAACGGCTAGGACTAACACCGACCTGCCGGCTGTGATCGTATTTGCGGTGGGGCCACTTCCGTAGGTGGCTAGAACGTCTACCCGATCACCTGGTGACAAAGAACCTTCGACCGCCCTAGCAGAAGGGACTTCTAGTGTAAGTTCACGGTCGGCGTTGTGAATAATCGGTGCTACCTCCGATTGCGTTATAGGCTCATTCGGTTCTAGTGTGACCAGAGCCTGATCACCGAGGAGGCTGTTCGAACTGCTAATGAATAAGGTGCTGAATTGCGACCTTGTTGGTACTCGGATGGTGCTTAGATCGCCGATTGAGATCGGTTGGTAGGGCGAGATCGTCCTTTTTGGTACGACCATTAGGACCATAGAGATGCCTGACTGGTTCGAAAAAGACCAGGATAGCCCGAAAACCGCCACCACGATAAGTAGCGAGCCGATTAGGACCCTTTTCGTTGCTGACCTCGAAACCCTCGCCGACGCCGGTTTTTCGGCGACTGAGCCCATTTCCGCTTTGTCAAACCCCTTCGAGTGATCCATGTGCTTTTTTATAGAAGTAGCTCTCATCGAGATTGGTTGCGGGACGAGAAACCCCCGGCGTTATCGGTGGGGAAGGATAGTCCTACTCGGGCCACGGGCCCGACCTCCTTTCGCTGCTCGTATCCCCAACCATCTTCACGCTGCAATAGCGTGTAATGGCGATGACTGATTTCCTGCATGCTTTCTCCTCTCGCTGTGATGTTGCCGCTGTGATGTTGCCGCTGTGATGTTGCCGCTGTGATGTTGCCGCTGTGATGTTGCCGCTGTGATGTTGAAACAGCCAGGGCTTCTCACCGCTGCTCTGCCCACTTGATTCATTGGGACCTCGCAACTGGGGACGGCTGCCCGTGCGAGATCGCCCGTCTGGAATCCATGTTCAGATTTCACTCGTGACAGGCCAAGGAGGGGAAAGCCATGCTTGTCAGGGCGAATATGAGAATAAGACCCACGACCCGTAACTTTGACTCTGATTGCGGTTACTGGATATGAGGTGACATCACCCATTTGACCCAGGCAGAGGGCATCAAGATTACGAGAGTTCGCTACTTCGAACCGGTTCCAATGCGCTTTTCCATCCGATCCGCTAAAGGTCGCCAGTCCCTTTCTAGGCGGCTCTCGCCACAGCGCCCAGCGGGTGGAGTAGACAGTGCCTCTATCTTTGAGGGGTGGCTCTGGCTGCGTAACTAGCTTTGCCAAACGAGTCGGGTCCTTGACGAGGAATACGGCAACTAGTGATTTGTCCACCTGGCGAATAACGAACGGAGCCAGACGATGGACCCTAACTCGTGTTGATTTCAGCAATTTCCACGCTCGTGCTGGCGAGCATGGCATAAGCGGACTTCCCTGTTGGTCAAGCACAAGAACCCTCGAAACCGTAATTTGTGGAGCACCAAGGCCCCAGTCACCGTCTCTGCCCGATCGCTTAGCCTTCAACGGGTTACGCCCGATTTCTCGGGTCTCCCTTCGACCATGTTGCACGACAGTTGCGGATTTGCCCCTGCGTTCGCTTCCCGTTTCGCCTTCACCTCCAAGGTTGTCTGCTGAATCAAATTCCAGAGCAGCAGACCGAGGAAGCATCTGCTGGTGGGTCTTGTTGCTTTCATGCAACGTAGTTCACCTCCTTTCAAGGTTCACTTTGGCTGGTCGACCTGGGCTTGAGAGACCTTCCTTAAAGCCCCCCGCTTTAGGCGTGGTTAACCATTTTCTCCAAGGCGGGTACCGGGCTCGAATTGCGATAAGGCCTCAAATTATCACAGAGATTTATTTGATGCTACAAGTGTGGCAAGAAAGGGAATTTAAATTCTGAGAAAACGTGATCAGCCGTGACCTTCGTTTTTCAATAATCTCTTGTATCGGCATGATTGCTCTGTTGGGGCGCAGCGTATGTAGAGGGGCCGAGTGGTTGCTTTAGCGGTGAGCGGGAGGCCCTAAGTTCCTAACCAGCGGGAGCTGCTTCAAGCACGCACCTGGTATCTGGTTTGTATTCGATGATCTTGGATGTGTATCAGCATATTAGATCGGA
>JAKCBW010000153.1 GCA_021842145.1 Actinomycetes bacterium | reverse complement strand
GTATATCCTCGACACCAAGACCATGGAGCTTCTCAAGGACGTAATTGAAGACCTCTACTACGGACTCGTATGGTCGAACGATTCCAAAACCCTCTTTTACACCCGCCCGGACAAGGCAATGAGGCCGTCGAGGGTGTTCACCCACAACCTTGGAGAAGATCCAACCTCTGATCAACTGGTCATCGAGGAGCGAGATGATCGCTTCTTTTTGGATATATCAAAGACCAAGGACGACGCCTACATAACCATAGATTCCTCCTCCAAGACCTCGACCGAAAGCTATCTAATCGATGCAAACTCGGTCAACTCTGAGCCGGTTTCATTCAGGCCAAGGAGCGAGGGCCTCGAGTACTACCTAGAGCATCACAAAGAACTGGGTTTCGTTATCGTCACCAACGACATCCGTGAGGACTTTAGGATCGCTAGGGCTTCTGGGATCGGCGAAAGCTGGCAGGAGCTGATCCCGATCGAAGACGGATCGAAGGTAGAGGCGATTGAAATCTTTGAGAAACACTTGGTAGTGCTCTACAGGACTAATGGTCTTACCCGCCTCGAAGTCATATCGGCGGACCTGTCAGAACTAAGGAGAATTGGGACCCCTGAAGAGGTCTGTACCATCTATCCGGGGTCGAACCCAGAATACGATTCGACCAAATTTCGCTACGAGTACACCTCCATGGTTACCCCGCATTCGGTATTCGAGATCGACCTGACGAACTTTGAGGCCACTTTGCTCAAAAAGACCGAAGTGCTTGGGAACTTCGACTCGAGCGACTACGTCACCTTCCGTACCTGGGCGGTATCTCACGATGAGACATTGGTGCCCATTTCGGTAGTTCACAGGGTCGGTGCCACCCTTCCTGCGCCGACGCTACTTTATGGATACGGTTCTTACGAGCACTCGGTGGACCCCACCTTCTCTACCCTGAGGCTTTCGCTGTTGGACCGGGGGTTCGTCTTCGCAATCGCCCACGTCCGAGGTGGAGGGGAGATGGGGAGGAGATGGTATAACGATGGCCGTCTATCAAAGAAGAAAAATACCTTCCACGATTTCATCCACTGTGCAAGGCACCTCATAGATACCGGCCTGACCCAACCGGATGGACTCTGCGCTAGGGGTGGCAGTGCTGGAGGATTACTGATGGGCGCAGTAGCGACTATGGCACCAGAGCTCTTCAACACCGTAATCGCCGAAGTGCCATTCGTAGACTGCCTCAACACTATCTCCAACCCCGAAATGCCCCTCACGGTCACCGAGTGGGAGGAGTGGGGCAACCCGTTAGAGTCACTTGAAATCTACGACTTGATGGCGAGCTACACCCCTTATGAAAACGTCGGGGATTTCACCTACCCAACTTTGGTGGTCACCGCCGGACTAAACGACCCAAGAGTCAGCTATTTTGAGCCCGCCAAGTGGGTTGCCAGGATCAGAGCAAAGTCTCCATCGTCAAGTGTCATCCTCAAGTGCGACATGGGCTTTGGACACTCGGGTCCATCGGGCCGCTACGAAGCGTGGGAGGAGGAAGCGGGCTTCTACGCCCTAATGCTTGCTGCGGTAAACCCTCAGCCTGCCGGGGTAAAGGTGTAGTTGAATGGTCCGGACGGGGTAGTAATTGCCACGCTTGTAGAGTTGACCGTGATGTGCAGCGCAGTCGAATTACCGGCTCGCATCCAAATCGGACCGGTAGCGGTAATCGTCTTATTCGAGCCCGGCTGTATGACTGCGTCCCAGAGTATCGTCCCATAAGGGGTCGTTGAATACTCCACCCAACATGGTGCGGATACCGAAAGGACGTAGGTATTATTCCCGGCGGGCACCGTAAAGGATGCGTTCTGGCCGCTTTGGCTCTGCGGTGTAATCGTTGGGGGCTGGGTCGTGGTCGTAGCTTTAGCTGCGTTCGTTGTCGTTGTCGTCGGCAAGGTCACCACACTCGAGGTGCCACTAAATCTCTCATAACCTACTACGCCCACCCCTAGCACGACGATAACTAGCAAGGCGGTAACCACGAATCGAATCGGAACCGTGGGGATCGTCTCCAATTGCGACCTAGCATATCCCGGAGTCGACGTTCCGCCCGCAGACTCCGGACGAGGGTCAGTGTTGCCGCTTCGGGGAGAGACTTCGTTTGGGCGGTCATCGGTGACTTTGAGCCTGGGCATCGCCATGGTCGCTTCATTGTCCACCAAGTCATCCCTTGGATTGATGCGTAAATGGCCACTCGGCGAAGTCGACCCAATCCGAGGCTTCTGGGTTTCAATCGGTTCATCAGGCCTAACCAGGTCCCTGATGAGTTCCCTCGGATTGACTTCGGCGCCAGATGGCCTGGGCTGGGCCCCGTTTGTCCCTTGTGTCGAGTGAGACCCAATCTTTCTGACATGGGATCTTGCCGTCTCGACGTTAGACCGAAGAGTTGTCGAGTTTAGAGGGCCATTGGCACTCAGGTCTTCCATTACGTTTATCATCTGCTTGTACTTAGCTATCGACCTACGCTCGCGACGAAAGGCGGTCATGGTGGCGCCCGATATAGCCCCAGCCACGACCACAACTAAAGCGATGGTCAGTAGGGTAGTCAACGGCTCTCCTAATCCTTAAGCCCTTATCCGCTAGGCGGACAAGCCCCGCAGTATAAACCTAATCTGGCCACAGCATACCAACGCACACGACGGTTGAGACCGACGTCAATTAACCGACGTCTCACCCAACGCCTGTCTCAATTCGATCTCAGTCGAAGAACTAGCTCAATCCAAATCTAACTTTAAATCGCTCCCTGTTGAGATGTCTACCCTCTTCGGTTCGACGACCCCCAACACCTCCTCAATCTCTTTGTGGTCCATCTCCTCCTTAGCGAGCAACCTCCAAACGAGTCTGTCCAGATCGTCCCGGTGTTGAATCAAAAGCTCGGTAGTCCTATTGCGCTCGCTATTTAGTACGGCGTCGACCTGCTTTCTAGCTTCAGTATCAGAAAGGGTCGCCGCATTCAATCCAAGGGAACCAACTACCGCAAAGCTAATCAGGGAATCACCCAGTCCGAAACGTCCAACCATTTGCACCGCAACCTCAGTAGCGCGCTCTAAGTCAGAAGCCCCACCGCTTGAAGCCTCGCCAAGGAGGATCTCCTCTGCACACATTCCGGCCAGCGCTACCGATATCTCGCTCCTCAGCTGGGACTCGGTGAACAGGAACTGGTCCTTGTCGTTCATGCGCGCAGTGAGGCCAAGGGCGGCGCCCCTCTTGTAGATCGATAAAAGCTCGACCTGACCAACGCCGGAAAGGTACCAGCCCGCCACCGCGTGGCCCGACTCGTGCACCGCTATCCTCATTCGCTGCTCCGGCGGATAGGGAGATCCTTCGGCGATTCCGATACGGGTAGTCGCTAAGGCATCCCAAAGGTCACGGTCGTCGATTACCTTGGAACCCCGCCTCCAGGCCAAGCCCGCCGCCTCTTCGACGAGCCTCGCCACCCCGGCGTGACTCATCCCTGCGGTCTGTGAAGAGATCATCGCCACGGAAGCCAACGCAGATTGAGAAGCCGGCCGATCTGCCAACAGTCCAAGGAGAATTAGCTCCCTCTTCTTAGTCGTCGGGAGATCAAAGTTGACCCTTCGGTCAAAGCGACCGGGTCTTACCAATGCCGGGTCTAATTCAGAGGCCCTATTGGTAGCGGCGATAAAGACCGCCCTTCCTGTGGGTAGTTCCGGAAAGAGTCGCCGCCAAAGTGCGACTACCGGAGATGGCAGAGAATTTGATAGGTAACTGGACAACTTGTGCAGTCCCGAGGGTGAGTCG
>JAKCBW010000152.1 GCA_021842145.1 Actinomycetes bacterium | reverse complement strand
CTTAGGGTCAACGCATTTATGCAGCGGGGTCTCGTCTCTATGGTCATGAGGCTGGTGGCCGCAAAGCCCCCTACATTTGCGGACTTGGGTCTGCCGGAAGTGATGGCTAAGATCGCCGACAACCCCAGGGGACTGGTCCTGATAACCGGTCCAACTGGATCGGGCAAGACTTCAACCCTTGCAGCGATGGTCGACCACGTAAACCGGTCGAGGCCGTGCCACATCGTTACCATTGAGGATCCAATCGAGGTCATCCACTCCGACAAGGCTGCGATAGTGAATCAGCGCGAGATCGGATTCGATACCCAGTCTTTCGCCAACGCTATGAGGGCGGCGATGAGGCAGGACCCAGACGTCATTCTGGTCGGAGAGATGAGGGACCTAGAGACGGTTACCGCCGCACTTCAAGCGGCCGAGACTGGGCACTTGGTTCTTTCGACACTCCACACGATAGATGCAGTGGAAACTATCACCCGCATAGTGGACTTCTTCCCGCCTCACCAGCAGCACCAGATACGGAGTTCACTTGCCGCGGTGATCAGGGGAGTGGTGAGCCAGCGGTTGATACCGACGATTGACCATAAGTCTCGAGTGCCGGCCTTGGAAGTACTGGTTGCCAACGGGAGGGTGCAGCAGTGCATCATCGAGCCGGACAAGACCTCCGACCTCGCCGGGATTATTCGCGAGGGTGAATTCTACGGGATGATGACCTTCGATCAGAGCCTCGAGAAGCTATTCGAAGCGGGTTCGATTTCAATCCAGGATGCCCTCGAAAATGCTACCTCTCCTCATGATCTGCGTCTCAGTTTGACCAGGCGGGGGATACTGTCCCCCGAGGCGATTATGTGACGGGGGTCACGGCGATAAATTAGCAATTGCACACAGGCGGCTAGCTTCAATTTAATCATGTTCCACCTGCGGTTTTGGGGAGTGAGGGGTTCGGTCCCCTCTCCAGGTCCCCACACATCTCGATATGGCGGAAATTCGGCATGCGTCGAGGTCCGTTTTAGGTCCCCGTTCGGCTTTAGCCTCCCGATCCTATTCGACCTCGGTTCGGGGGCCAGGGGGTTCAGCCTACGCAACCGCACGGAGAAGCGGCTACTGGTCCTACTATCACATACCCACTTGGATCATATACAAGGCTTCTCGTTCATGCCGATACTCGATATGCCCGGGGCGGAGATAGACATATTCGGACCACAGGACACAGGTTTAAAGACCACGATGTCGCAGATCTCCTCCCCACCGATCTTCCCAGTCCCATTGGAAAAGAGGGTTGCCAAGGTCAATTTTCACGAGGTCGGAAATTCTGAAATTCCGACAGAGATAGCTGACCTTCGAATCATTTCTCGATTCATTCCGCACTCCGATTTGACTCTGGGATTTAGGGTTGAGGCTTTCGGAAGATCGATAGCCTACATAACCGATCACCAGCAGGGGTCTGATCCGACCTACGTCGACCCGATGGTCCTTGAACTAGCCCAGGATTGCGACCTACTGATCCACGATGGACAGTACGACGACGACGAATTTATCCAGAGGCCGAACTGGGGCCACTCGACCCTGGCCTACGCTATCCAAGTAGCCAAGACTGCCTCGGCGAAACGCTTGGTTATCTTCCATCACGACCCTGATCGGAATGACGACGAACTCGACGCCCTGCTTGGGGAGTACTTCGTCAACTCGATGGCCTTGGGAGTGCCCCTTATCGGAGCCTGGGAGGGGATGGAACTCGAGGTCGAATAGCAGATGGGATCGGGCCGATCCATCGTAGTATGATCAAGATTCGAGTTTTAGATTGAAACAGGGGTGCTCGTGGCCGACCTAGAGATGATAGAAGAGATCCAAGACGTAGTGCTGGTTAGGCCACAAGTTTTCCCCGACCCACGCGGGAGGTTCATGGAAACCTACCGTCGGTCGTGGTTCCCGCTGGGAAGGGAGATGATCCAGGGCTCCAGGTCCGATAAGCAGGCCGGATCCCTGGTGGGACTGCACTACCACCTCCATCAGGCCGATTACTGGTATGTGTCAAAGGGCAGGGCTCGGGTTGTCCTACACGACCTAAGGGTCGGATCGCCGACCGATGGAAACACCTTTAGTGTCGAGATCGGAGACGAGTTCGAGGTCGGCCTTTTTATCCCGCCGGGGGTAGCGCATGGGTTCTGTGCTATCACCGACATGACCCTGACATACCTAGTCGACGGATACTACAACCCCGCCGATGAACTGGGCGTTTACTACCTCGACCCGGCCATCACGGCCGATTGGGGGGTCGCCGATCCGGTGGTTTCAGAAAGGGACAAGACAAACCCAAAGCGGGACGAAATCCCCGGCCAGCTGCGCCCCCGGCTCGGTCTTAGGAGCTAGCACCGTTTTTTAATGCAGCTAGCCTGCTCGCTAGACCCTACCTCAGAGGATTGTTAGGCCCTCTGAGGCGAGAACAATCCGATCCCAGTTTCGCCACTGCGACTCCCCGGGAATTGTGGGCTCCACCAAGGAGGCTTGCAATTAGAGGCTTAGCGTGTGAGAATTGTTGATGACGTCGATTTCATCGGGGTGATCAAGGTGTCCCACGGAGAACTAAACAACCCTTCCCGAGGAGAACGGCTCGACGATCTTGCTAAGGTGCGCTTGATTAGATCGATGGCCCTCAAAAAGAGGTTGTCATTCTCGCTGTTCCTCCTCCTCGTACTGGTGCTGCTGAAGGACATTTTTCTGCCCGGTCGCGCTATCGTTCCGTCGCTTTCAATACCCGGTGGGTCCCTTTCGATGCTCCCTTCGGCGGTGATGATACTGGCCCTCATTATGGTGCTGCTTTTGCCGTATCTAGGAATGGGACGTTCACCGCACTCACGGTACTACGCCTCGGGGGGCGGCGGCCTGGGATCCCTTTTGGGCGAGGAGAGGTTGGCCCACGAGCTACAAGGGATGATCGACCAGCTCAGGTGGCACCAGGAGATCACCAAAGAGCTAGGGGGTAACGTTCCAAAGGGAGTTCTGTTCGAAGGTCCACCCGGTACCGGCAAGACAATGGCGGCGAGGGCGATTGCCCAGGAGATATCCGTTCCCTTTTTAGTGGCGTCGGCGTCCTCGTTCCAGTCGATGTACTACGGTCAGACGAACCGCAAAATAAGGAGCTTTTTTCGTTCGGTGAGAAAGGCCGCCGACAAGAGCGGCGGGGCGATTGGCTTCATCGACGAAATTGACGCAATCGGGGCCACCAGGTCCTCCATGGGTTCTGGGTCGGTCAGGGAAGGTGTCACCGGAGTTGTAACCGAACTTTTGGTCCAACTACAGAGCTTCGACTCACCCTCGGGACTGCACAAGTTATCCAGTTACCTATCCAACTCTCTACCATCTCCGGTAGTCGCACTTTGGCGGCGACTCTTTCCGGAACTACCCAAAGGAAGGGCGGTCTTTATCGCCGCTACCAACAGGGCCACTGAATTAGACCCGGCATTGGTAAGACCGGGTCGCTTTGACCGAAGGGTCAACTTTGATCTTCCGACGACTAAGAAGAGGGAGCTAATTCTCCTTGGACTGTTGGCAGATCGGCCGGCTTCTAAATCTGCGTTGGCTTCCGTGGCGATGATCTCTTCACAGACCGCAGGGATGAGTCACGCCGGGGTGGCGAGGCTCGTCGAAGAGGCGGCGGGCTTAGCCTGGCGGCGGGGTTCCAAGGTAATCGACGACCGTGATCTTTGGGATGCCTTAGCGACTACCCGTATCGGAATCGCCGAAGGATCTCCCTATCCGCCGGAGCAGCGAATGAGGATAGCGGTGCACGAGTCGGGCCACGCGGTGGCGGGCTGGTACCTTTCCGG
>JAKCBW010000151.1 GCA_021842145.1 Actinomycetes bacterium | reverse complement strand
TGGCGCCGTAAAAAGACCACTTGTCGGCTATTTCGGACTCACAACCTAATAACTAGCGCAACGCTCGTAAAGGCGAAGATGACGGCCAGGAATATAGTTATTCGGTCCAGATTCCTTTCCGCAACGGTTGACCCGGCCGCTGCCGCGCCGACCGAACCGCCCAGCATGTCAGACAGTCCTCCACCTTTGCCTGAATGCAGGAGAACAAACACTATCAGCCCCAGCGAGACTATTACGTGGATAATCACCAGAATGATGGTCAGCACTTCACGATCCCCTTGCAAATTTAAGCTTGGCCAGCACAAAGATACTAGCCCTATAAACGATCGCCTTGGTCAAATTATGCCTCTATAAGAGCGGCAAAGTCATCTGGGTCAAGGCTCGCTCCGCCGACAAGGAGCCCATCAAGCGATGATGACTCTAGAAAATCCCTGGAATTGGCGGAGGTCACAGACCCACCATAGAGTATCCGAACGGCCTGGGAGACCTCTTTGGATTTAATCGATTCTATGACTCCCCTAATAATGTCTCCGCCTTCTGAAGCATCTTGGACGCTGGCCGGAGTTCCACTGCCGATAGCCCAAACTGGCTCGTAGGCAACCACCAGATTGCCCAAAACGTCAGGAGATACCGATCTAATAGCCGCGGAAACCTGCCTGGAAAGTACCTCGGCCGATTGACCGTTGCCGCGCTCATCTGCAGTTTCCCCGACACACAAAATCGGAATCATCTGTGAATCGAATACGGCTTTGACCTTCTTGGCGATCAATTCATCATCTTCCTTGAAAATAGATCGCCGCTCCGAATGGCCCACTATGACATTCCTAACACCCAGTTTGGCGAGCATTTGAGCGGACACTTCACCGGTGAAGGCTCCCTTGGCCTCAAAGTAGCAGTTCTGAGCTCCGAGAGAGAAGTTCATTCGGTCAGAATCTATCAATAGTTGCAGCGATCGCAGATCGACAAAGGGAGGATGAATCGATATCTCACAGTATTCGTAATCAGAGGCCCGAAGTTTAAAGTGGAGCTTCTGGACCACCTGTATCGCCTCGAGGTGGTTCAAGTTCATCTTCCAATTGGCTGCGATAAGTCTCGTTCTACCGGTGCGCGCATTTACCTTTGGAGGCAACGCTTCCCCTTTTTTTGATACCATTCTCACATTCCTAACGAATTTATGGACACCGAAACACGCCCTATACCAATCGAATTCGCAATTAGCGCGATCCTCCGGGCCTCAGCGTCGCCAAGCGTCCCGAAGCGCCTTCAACCCTGGAAGATCACCCTTCTCTATGAACTCAAGGCTCGCACCGCCTCCCGTCGATAGGTGGCTAACCGACCCCTCCAGCCCGCATTCGACTATTGCGGCGGCGCTGTCTCCGCCACCAACTACTGAGTACGAATCCGAGGTCGCAACGGCCTTGGCAATCGCAAAAGTACCGCTATTCAGCCTCGGATCCTCGAACACCCCCATCGGCCCATTCCATAGAATTGTCTTAGCGGTCGCAAGTACCGTGGAAAATCTCTCTACGGTAGACGGTCCGATGTCGAGGCCCTTGAACCCTTCTGGCACGCCGTGAGAAAAAATCTTGGGCTCGGCCGTCCCACCGGAACGACCAAAGGACTCGGACTCCGCCAGACCGACTATGTCGCTTGGCAGGACAATCTTTCCCGTGGCCAACATCGCCCTACACGACTCGATCATATCCGGCTCGACCATTGACTCACCGACTGGAAATCCCTGTGCGGCCAGGAAAGTGAAGCACATTCCGCCACCCACTAAGACTGTATCGACCTTTGCGAGCAGGGAGGAAAGCAGGCCGAGCTTGTCCGAAACCTTTGAACCACCCATTACCGATACAAAGGGGCGCATTGGCTCTTCCAAAAGCTTGGCGAGCATCTCGACCTCTTCGGCGAGCACCTTTCCAGCCACTGAAGGCAGATACTTCGGCGGTCCAACTATAGATGCATGCTTTCGATGCGCAGCGCCAAATGCGTCTGAGACAAAAAAATCGAAGCCGTGCACGAGTTCCTTTGCGAACTCTTCAGAATTCGACTCCTCACCAGGATTGAAGCGAAGGTTCTCCATCACCGCCACTTCCGGCAACAGAGTCGACAGCAGTTCCTGGACCGGCGCCATTGAGAATTTCGGGTCCATCGACCCTTTTGGCCTGCCTAAGTGAGAACAGGTTACTACCTCTGCTCCCCTGTCGAGTAGCCACCTAAAGGTGGGCAGAGCGGACCTGATTCGAAAGTCGTCAGCTACGACCCACTTGCCAGATCTCTCGACCATTGGAGCATTTAAATCGGACCTGACGAGTACGCGCTTCGAACGAACGTCGCCAAGATCTTGAAGTTGTGGCAAATACAATTAGATCCCCTCAGAGCCTTAGTTTTTGACTAGGACCCTAC
The DNA here is from genome assembly GCA_021842145.1 of Actinomycetes bacterium. Classification (GTDB taxonomy): domain Bacteria; phylum Actinomycetota; class Acidimicrobiia; order Acidimicrobiales; family Acidimicrobiaceae; genus JABEUN01. The sequence continues at coordinate 1,504 of JAKCBW010000151.1, read as the reverse complement.
TTTCCCATAAGACCGACTAGATCGACTAGCCGATTCGAGTAACCCCATTCGTTGTCGTACCACCCGAACACCTTGACCAGCGTCGACCCATTCCCAAGGTCCATCACCATAGTCAGGTCCGAGTCGAAAATACACGAGGCAGGATTGCCGACTATATCGGACGAAACCAGTGGCTCATCCGAATAGACCAGCACCTGAGAAAGTGGTCCTGAGCTAGCGGCCCTCTCATACGCCTCATTAATCTCGCCCTTTGACCAGCTGCCACGGAGGATTAGGGTTGCATCGGTTATCGAACCATCGGAAACTGGTACTCGTAACGAGGTACCGTCCAAAAGACCCTTCATTTCGGGCATGACCAGGGAGGTGGCCTTTGCCGCCCCGGTTGTAGAAGGAACGATATTTTGTGCCGCAGCCCGGGCTCTTCGTGGATCTTTGTGGGCAAGATCGAGGAGATTTTGATCATTTGTGTATGCATGAACGGTGGTCATCAGTCCCCGTTCGATACCAAAAGCGTCCTGCGCCACCTTGATAAGGGGTACAAAACAGTTGGTAGTACAAGATGCGTTCGAAACAATCTTGTGGATCGCCGGATCGTAGCTGCCTTCATTCACTCCAATAACGAAAGTAGCGTCGACGTTCGTGGCAGGTGCGGAGATGATGACCCTTTGCGCACCAGCGTCGATGTGCCCTACGGCCTTTTGGCCATCTGTAAAGATACCGGTCGATTCGATCACCACGTCTATTCCGAGGTCCCGCCACGGCAGGGACTTGGGATCCCTTTCGGCAAACACCCTAATGATCTGGTCGCCAACCTTGATCGAACTTTCATCAGCGACCACCGGCACCCCTAGCGGGCCGTGGGTCGAATCGTACTTCAGAAGCTGCGCGTTTGTCTTAGGAGACGTCAGGTCGTTGACCGCGACAACCTCAATGTCAGCACCCTGGGAGCGAACCGCACGAAAGAAATTCCTACCTATGCGCCCAAAACCGTTGACGCCAACTCTAATAGTCACAACCACTCCTTGGACCCTTGCGATACCCGGACCTTTATATCACGGGACCACCAGCCTGACACTACCTCCGATATAGGATAACGCGACGGCGGCGTTTGCACATGTCGATTAGCGATCGCCCCTTCAATTATTGTTCTTCACCAAGGTTTCTAGTGCGTCGGCGAGTAGTGTAGCGTCGTGGGTAAATCCACCGTCAACGGAAAGCAAGCCGGCTTGGACCCGAACGTCACTTGCGAGTATTCGCGATAAGTCACCGACCTCATTGTGGTTGGGGTCAAACAGTAGGCCGTCCACTCGATCGACGACCTCTAGGACCTTCGCAACTTGGGTGGCCTGGTCGAGGTGTGCAGTCTCTGCCTTCTGTTGTCGCAGGTTGGCGACATAGACCCGTCGTGCACTGGTGGAATTGATAGCATCTCTAATTGTCGGAACAACGCAGGCAGCCAATACGGAGGTGAATAGTGAGCCGGGCCCCAAGACTAGCAGGTCCG
>JAKCBW010000022.1 GCA_021842145.1 Actinomycetes bacterium | reverse complement strand
GCGACAACCCTATATCATCTAAACCCTCCAAGAACCGGTAGCGAGTAAAGTCGTCGAGGACAAATGGCTCGACGACGCCGAGGGCCGGAATTTCTACCACCCTTTTGTCAATATCGACAGCGATTAGGAGGTCGGCATCGGCGTCTATTGCCCCCCATATCCGCTCGATTAGGTCTTGAGGGACAACCACCGGCACTAGTCCAGCCTTCGTCGAGTTGTTCCTGAAGATGTCCCCGAATCGAGATGAGATAATGGCTTCGAAGCCGTAGTCCATCAGGGCCCATACTGCGTGCTCCCTTGATGACCCGGTGCCGAAGTTGGGTCCAGCGACCAGAATGTGCGCCTTCGAGAAAGCGGGGTCATTGAGGACGAACGACGGGTCGTCACGCCATTCGCCAAAAAGTCCCTTTCCGAACCCGCTTCGCTCAACCTTTTTGAGCCATTCACTGGGGATAATCTGGTCGGTGTCGACGTCAGATCTTTTGAGCGGTAAGGCGGTGGACTCAATCCTTTTGATCGGCTTCAACTTCTCTCCTTGATATAAACCTTTGGACTTTAGCTTTGATGAACAAACCTTTTGTATCTACAGTTCATCCGGGGATCCGAATCGACCGAGAATGGCGGTTGCTGCGGCAACCTGAGGTGAAACCAGGTGGGTCCTTCCGCCTCGCCCCTGACGACCTTCGAAGTTCCTGTTTGAGGTGGAAGCGCTTCTTTCTCCAGGAGCAAGTTGGTCTGGGTTCATTCCCAAACACATTGAGCATCCGGGCTCACGCCAGTCGAAGCCCGAGGAGGTGAAGATTTTGTCCAGGCCCTCCGACTCCGCTTGCTTCTTGACTCGATGCGATCCAGGTACGACCATCGCCCTAACCCCCGGCTTTACGGTTCTCCCTTCGACGACCGCCGCTGCTGCCCTTAGGTCCTCGATCCTTGAGTTGGTACAGGAACCGATAAACACCGTGTCTACCTTGATTTCACGAATCGGGGTGTTTGCTTCGAGGCCCATGTAGGTGAGTGCTCTGATAGCGGCTTCCCTTGCCGCCGGATCTGCCATCTGGTTAGGGTCGGGAACAGTCGCAGAGAGGGGTGCCACCTGCGATGGGTTGGTTCCCCAGCTAATGTAGGGGGAGAGTTTGGTCGCGTCGATGTGGACCTCTTTGTCAAACACCGCGTCTGAATCGGTGTGCAAGGTCTTCCAGAATTCGACCGCCTTTTCGAAGTCTGCACCTTTGGGCGAGTGATCCCGCCCCTTCAAATAGTCAAAGGTCACCTGATCTGGCGCTATGAGTCCCGCTCTGGCCCCGGCTTCTATGCTCATATTGCACACCGTCATCCGGGCCTCCATTGAAAGAGACCTTATGGCTTCGCCCCGATACTCGACGACGTAACCGATGCCACCCCCGGTGCCGATCTCGCCGATAATCGCGAGGATGAGGTCCTTCGCAGTGACACCTTTGGGGAGCTTTCCATCCACCGTGATCGCCATCTTCTTTGGCCGAATCTGTGGAAGAGTTTGGGTAGCAAGAACGTGCTCCACCTCGGAGGTGCCAATTCCAAAGGCTAGAGCCCCGAATGCGCCATGGGTCGCGGTGTGTGAGTCCCCACAGACTATGGTCATCCCAGGCTGAGTAAAGCCCTGCTCTGGACCTATTACGTGGACTATACCTTGATTCTCGTCCCCCATAGGAAACAGCGGGATACCAAATTCGGAACAGTTCTGGGAGAGTGCCTCGAGCTGTTTTCTCGAGATTGGGTCTTTGATCGGTTGGTCGATGTTGGCCGTAGGGACGTTGTGATCAGCGGTTGCAAGGCTTAAATCTGGACGCCTAACCTTTCTGCCCGCTAAACGTAGTCCGTCGAATGCCTGTGGCGAAGTTACTTCGTGCAGGAGGTGCAAGTCAATGTATAACAGGTCCGGTTCGCCGTCTTTGCTATAGACGACGTGGTTGTCCCAGACCTTCTCCGAAAGTGTGCGTCCCATATGTATTTTCCACCTCAGGTTGTATAAATTGCTCGCTTTCGAACAATTTAGCCTAAGGTGCCCCCGGCCGCCACCGCTAGTCCCCGAGGCGAACTATCTCGACGCGAAGTTTGCCCCCTGGAGCCTCATATTCGACCGTCGCCCCAGAGCGTTGATCCAAAAGCGCTTTTCCCAAAGGCGAGGTAGGTGAGACAACGTCGACACCATCCCTCTTCTCTTCGATCGAGCCAACTAGGAACGAATAGACGTCATCTTCGCCCTCGTACTTAAGGTGTACGACGACTCCTGGCTCGACAACCTTAGGGGAGCGAGTCGAGTCCACTATGACGGCATCCTTTAGCAGCGCCTGAATCTGACGGATTCTGGCTTCCATCTTGCCTTGGGCGTCCTTGGCTGCGTGGTAGTCCCCATTCTCCTTGAGGTCTCCCAGTGCCCGTGCCGCCTCAATTGCGTGGGCGATCTCGATCCTGCCTCGGGTCGTCAGGTCCTGCAGCTCTGCTTGCAGCCGCTCGTAGGTCTCTTGGGATAATGAAGTCTGGCTCACGAGTTATAAACTAGTGCGCAGACCCCCCTTTTTTGTCACGCATCGATCGGGGTTAGCTTTATTGCTTGGACTTAGCCTGATAGGGACTCTTTGTAGGTCGCCTTTAGCAAGTCAGAATGTACTTGAAAGGCTTTTGGATTCCTGAATAGGAACCGAAATACCGATCCGAAGCTTGTCAAAGCGATCTTTTGAATGCCAACTTCCACCTAATCCAGATCGGGCGGCTCGGTCTTAGAATCAGCCGAGAGAGCTGCGACTTGGGTCGAGATGGGTCTAGCGAATCAAACCGAGTTCTTATCGGAAAGAAGTAGTTTGTGGCAATTCATGGGAGTTTCAGATGGAATTTATCCCGCAATGGGTGCACTTATGTGTAAACTGCCGGAAAATTACGCTAGTTTTGAATCAGCCATGCAAAGAGTTCCCCGTTCGAACGTCGCCGTAGTAATTATTAGTTAGCTCACGCCTGGCAGGTGTGAGCTTCGGGCCGACCCTGCGGGGGCGGTCTTTTTATTTTCTAGGCGCCCTTAGTTGGCTTGCATGGGGTGGAGATTTGAGGAGTATGCGTGACGAGTCACAGGATAGCCGTTGTCGGTGGGGACGGAATCGGTCCCGAAGTATCCGAGGAGGCGCTAAAGGTAGCTAGGGCCACCGGGGTAATTCTCGAGACAACTGAGTACGACTTGGGTGCCGCCAGGTACGTAAAGACTAAGGAAGTTCTACCCGATGGGGTCCTAGAGGAACTTAAGGGATATGAAGCAATACTCTTGGGCGCTATCGGACCGGCCATTGGATCCAAAGAGGTTCCCTCTGGGATATTGGAACGTGGATTACTCTTGAAGTTAAGGTTTGAACTCGACCTTTATGTGAATCACCGCCCATTTCTTTCCCCGAACCCCCATGAACTCGCCGCCAATAAGGTTTGTGACATGGTGGTGGTCCGGGAGAATACCGAAGGTACATACGCTGGTGAAGGTGGGTTTCTCCGCAAGGGAACGCCCCATGAAGTAGCGACTCAAGGATCGGTAAATACTCGATTTGGGGTAGAACGGGTAGTTAGGTATGCGTTCGATCTGGCGGCAAAGAGACCCAGGAAACATCTAACTTTGGTCCATAAGACCAACGTACTGACTTATTCGGGCGACCTGTGGCAGAGGACTTTCGACGAAGTGTCTGCTTCCTACCCAGCAGTAGAGGTGGCTTACAATCACGTCGATGCAAGCTGCATCTATTTAGTGGAAAACCCCAGTCGGTATGACGTGGTAGTCACGGACAATCTCTTTGGGGACATTATCACCGATCTTGCTGGGGCCGTATCGGGGGGCATCGGATTAGCTGCGTCGGCGAATTTGAATCCCGAACGTACGGGTCCATCGCTCTTCGAACCAGTTCATGGTGCGGCTCATGATATCGCAGGAACGGGCAGAGCCAATCCTATTGCAGCCATCCGGTCGATGGCATTGATGTTAGATTTTCTCGGCGAGACAGAGGCCGCAAGTGCCATTGAGAAGTCGCTTGAAACCTCACCCCCACAAGGACTCAGCACCAAGGCTATTGGTGACTTTTACGCAGAAAGGGTATAGAAATGCCAATTACCACCACCGAAAAGATTTGGATGGACGGCGAGCTCGTTCCTTGGCAGGATGCTCAAATCCATGTTCTCACCCATGGGTTGCACTATGGTTCGGGCGTTTTTGAGGGTATCCGAGCATACCCAACAGCCCAAGGCCCAGCGGTGTTTAGATTAAAGGAACACATTGCAAGGCTGTTCACCTCGGCGAAGATTTTAATGATGGAAATTCCCTTCAGCGAGGAAGAACTCGTCGAGGCGACAAAAGCAGTTGTGCGAGAGAATCACCTTGACTCCTGCTACTTGAGGCCGATTGCCTACCTTGGTTACGGCGAAATGGGGCTAAATCCGCTTAGCTGCGAAGTAAAAGTAGCGATAGCGGCTTGGCCTTGGGGAGCATACCTCGGAGATGAAGGTGTGGAAAATGGCATCAGGGTGAAGATTTCTTCTTGGCAGCGCCATGATCCAAACTCAGTTCCGCCCGCTGCGAAGTGTACCGGAATGTACGTTAACTCGTCTTTGGCAAAAGTTGAAGCGGTGAAGTCGGGTTACGACGAGGCGATCATTTTGTCGTCTTCGGGCAACGTTTCGGAGTGCACGGGCGAAAACATTTTTGTATATCGCCACGGGAGGCTGATGACCCCGCCTACCTCAGCCGGTGCGTTAGAGGGGATCACCCGATCGACAATAATGACTATCGCCTCCGATCTCGGTATAAAGGTGACCGAAGAGAACATGGTCCGATCTGACCTGTATTTGGCCGACGAGATGTTCCTTACCGGCACGGCGGCCGAAGTCGTTCCGGTTGCATCGGTGGATGATCGAGCAGTGGGAACCGCCAAGCCCGGTTCGGTGACGAAGTCGATCCAAAAGGCATACCACCAAGCGGTTCGCGGTGAATTAGCGGACTACAAGGAGTGGCTCGATTATGTCGGCTGACCTCCCGTTGGGGGTGCTGCCCGCCCACGTAGATATCTACGATACGACTTTGCGGGATGGATCTCAGCAAGAGGGCCTCTCCCTCACGGTAGACGACAAGTTGCGGGTAGCTCGACAGCTCGATTCCTTGGGGGTAGCGTACATTGAAGGTGGATGGCCGGGAGCAAATCCGAAAGACGAAGAGTTTTTCAAAAGAGCACCATTGGAGCTCAAGCTATCTACCGCCGAGCTAGTCGCCTTCGGGTCGACGAGGAGGCCGTCGGGGAAGGCTGAGGACGACGTAGTCCTCAAGGCGCTCGTCGCTGCTGGTACGGAGACCGTATGTATCGTCGCTAAGTCATGGGATTATCACGTGAAGGAAGCACTACGAACCTCGCTCGAAGAGGGGGTCAAGATGGTGCACGATTCCGTTTCCTACTTAGTCGCAGGGGGGCAGAGGGTTTTTTTGGATGCCGAACACTTCTTCGATGGTTATAAGGCCAATCCGAAATATGCTCGCCGGATTTTATTAGCGGCACAGGATGCCGGGGCCTCCTCGCTAGTCCTTTGCGACACTAATGGTGGGAGCCTTCCTTTTGAGGTTGAAGAGATAGTTGGTTCCCTACGAGGTGACTTTTCGGTCGATCTTGGCGTGCATTTCCATAATGATTCCGGCTGCGCTGTTGCTAACTCCTTGGCGGCGGTTCGTGAGGGAGCTACGCAGGTTCAGGGGTGTGTAAATGGTTACGGGGAGCGGACGGGTAATGCCGATCTGACCAGCACTATTCCGAATCTGACCCTCAAGATGGGTGTTGATACGATTCCGAGGGATCGGATCAAGGTATTGACCTCGGTTTCGAGGCACATATCCGAAATCGTTAATCTTGCGCCTTCCAATCAGGCCCCATACGTTGGCCACTCGGCATTTGCCCACAAGGCCGGACTACACGTTTCGGCCTTGGTCAGGAAGAAGGACGCATACGAGCACATCGATCCGGCTGAAGTTGGCAATGGAACGAGGTACGTGGTTTCCGAAATGGCTGGGAGGCAATCCGTTGCTATCAAGGCCCAAGAGCTGGGCCTCGAGCTAGAAGGGGATGAGGTAAAGACGGTCCTCGAACATCTAAAGGACCTAGAGCACAAGGGATACCACTTCGAAGCCGCCGATGGTTCCCTGGAGCTCCTGATGCGAAAGGCCAAAGGGTGGTCCCAACAGTATTTCACTTTGGAATCCTTCAGGGTAATGACCGACTACCGCGAAGGTGGTGAGGCAATTACAGAGGCCACGGTCAAGCTGTATATTGGTGAGGACCGAGTCATCGCGACAGCAGAGGGTAATGGTCCGGTCAATGCATTAGACGGGGCCCTGCGAAAGGCATTATCTGGCCACTTTTTCGAACTATCCCAGATGTATCTGACCGACTTTCGGGTTAGGGTCTTGGATTCGTCGCTGGGTTCTGGTGCGGCGGTTCGGGTGCTACTCGACTCCACCGACGGTTCTGACAGCTGGGCAACAGTGGGAGTTTCGCCGAACATAATCGAAGCATCATGGCACGCTCTCGTGGATTCGATTGTGGTCGGTCTATTAAAGCTCACCGGAGTTGAAGCTTCGAGTTAGTCAACTGGCTAGCGAGCGAATAGGCTCTAGTTGAGACGTTATGCGACCCTCGTTGGAGGTTTTTCTAAGTGACACAGCCCGACTACGTACCAATTGCTGAATCTGAGGAGGTCCGGAAGTTTTGGGTACAGCCCGCATCTCCCGAGGCTGGAGTTGTAAAGGCGAGTCAACTCAGCCTTCCCGATCAACACCGAGGTGACAGGAGGGGTAGTCCTGGCCCGGACATGGGTTACGCACTGAAGTTAGGCCAGAGATTAAAGGGAACACTCGAGCTGTCTCCTCACGAGCACGAAGAGGACGCGATTGCCGCAGTTGTGGCACTGGCTATGAAGAGGGCTTCTTTATTTGGAAGAGCACCCGTCTCGACAGACCTCGAAGTCTCTGCGAGTCTCCTCGGATACAGGGGGGGAGTTTCACCCGAAATCAAAGCGAAAACGGCCAAACTTTCTTTTGGCGCTTCTCATGACTACCAGCGCCTTAGGACACTGGTCGATTCGGTGATTGAGGAATCTCTTCGTCTTCCGCTCGATAAGGCAAAGGCACTCGCAGCGAGCTAACTCTTTGGATCCTACCGGGAGAGGTTTTGACCCAATAAAAGAGGGCATGATCGTGGTGCCAAGATGGATGTAACGATTCATGAACGGGTTTTCTGATTAGAAAAGGGCGGGGCGTTAGCGCCCCGCCCTTTTTGTAAATACTAAATGCCAATCAGGTTTTATTTTCCCGATAGAAATCTCTCCAGATCAGCCTGTAAATTCCTATCTTTTCAGGTATCGACCTAAGTCCCGGTATGAAGGGGACAAGCAGAAGGGCTAGGGTCAGGACGGCCATTGTCGACATGACAAGGGCGTCGGCATTCCCAGATGAGGAGTAGGGCGGAATCTGGTACCACATGGTGTACAGCCAGAGCCAAGGCTGTCCCGGGAAGTTCCCGGTCTCGTTCATCATGCCCCATTGGGTTCCTAATAGGTGGTCTGATTGCGCCAGCTTGGCTAGATAACTTCCATCGGAGATGAAAAGCAACGGTTTGGTGTAGTTGGTCTCATAGAATTGGCCCGAACCTTCCACCGCCCCGTCGAGTGCCCCCGATTGCGCCATATTGAGTTCCTGACTCATCAGTTCACTGATTGGCCCGGAATTCGATTTCGGCATCGATACCGTTTCGCCAACTTGCTTGGCCTTGGCCAAGGCCTTGTCGTAGGCATCCATCCATTTTCCCTGGACCGAGCTGGAGGAACTTTTCCACATCGCTATGGCTTGGGTCAATGCGGGATTGTTCGGCAGAGTTGAAAGCGGTTTCAGGACAAAGTCATTAGGTGGATTGACCCTAATGTGTACGCCAACTAAGTTTTCGAGCGAAATGGGTCCAATATACTGGCCAGTTCCGTGGACGGCATTGTAGGGCGCACCATAACTCGCAGATGGAGACGTACCCGCCAACTCTGCAGCGGCAGTGGTGACGAAGTCGACGGGATCGGCTATCGACCACCTCTTCAGTGTGGCTGGCGAACGATCGGGAGAAGAAAATACAACTGATAAAAGGACCGTCGCCACGACGACGACGATAAATCCAACGGTAAATTCCTTGATTATGTCGTAGGGGCGATACTTCCCTCCCCAACTTTTTACATCGTCCTTGGGGTCTTTGTTTGCACCTATAGGCGGGACCACCCCGCGGAGTCTGACCTGCAGAACGTGTACACCAACGATCAGGAGGACAATAAGGGGGAGGAGCAGGATATGCCACATGAACATCTGACCGAAGTTCAAGACGTTGAAGAAGGCTCCTACTCCCATCGAGTTAAGGCCATCCTTCGCCTGGGTGGATATCCACTGCGAGTCAAAGTTTTGCTGTGATACGTAGCCAGTGAATGCGGCTCCGATTGAAGTTAAAAAGGCAAGTACCCCAGTTATCCAGGTGATTGCCCTTCTGCCCCTCCATGCAGCCATAAAGAACTTTCCCCAAAGGTGCACAACCATGAAGAGAAAGAAAAGCTCAACGCTCCATAGGTGGAGGGAATTGACGAAGTGACCATAGCTGGATTCATGCCACCAACTAGGGCCTTCAATCGCCAGTATCGCGCCAGATATCGCGACCATCAGGAAGGCCGATAAGGTCAGAACCCCAAAAACGTATATCCAGCTGGAAACGTATTCGGGCTGTCGGTCCGGCATGAGCTTTTCTGGCGGAAGATATGCCAAGGACATCCGACGGAGCTTCGCAGTCCACTGGTTTTGGTCCTCGGGGGAGTCTGCCATCTTCTTCAGTACTTCTGGACTGACTTGTGGAGTCATCTCGGGTCACCACCTTTGCGGTGCGGGAATGGTACCAATACCGCAAGTACAAAGAGGATTATAAGAATTATTATGACGGACAAGTTCCCGTAGGATATCTGTACAAATCCAATGTGCAGATAGTTCCCGGGTCCATTGAGATTGACCAGAGCCCCGAACATTGAGACCAAGGACAGCAAAAATGTCAAACCGCCCATCTCCCTTCACTTTTAGCTCACACAGTTAGAGCCATTCAACTTGATAGTAGTTGAATAGCTTAAGGTAATAAAGTCCTTTTACGGGGGGCACTTGTGCTCAATGTGGATTTGGCAAAAGATCTGATTGTAACTTTTATTTCTATCGATGCGTCAAGTTGGGCATCTGGGGTCATATTTGGGGACCCTCCTAGCTGTGTCTCTTCGATCGGCGGAGTTGACCCTGGTGTGGCTGAGAGACCCTCTTTTCGAAAGGAATTACGTTTGCACAGTCCAGTAAAGGACTCCACCGAGGCGTCGATTCAGGGCGGCAAACGAGTTGTGGCACGCGCTTGCTCAGTTGGAGCGACCACCTTGGAGCGACCACGGGGTGGCTTTTTGCGAGGGGCATCTTTTGAAAGCTAGCAGAGGCGGCGAAAATATAGAATTTCTGTGGGGTCCGAAAGGCTAATTTCTGGGTATTTCAACCCAAGGGGTATCCCTGTCATTTTTTATATCGCCTGGTAAGCCGAGTACTCGCTCCCCGAGTATGTTCCGCATGATCTCCGAGGTCCCTCCTTCGATTGAGTTTGCTCGTGAACGAAGAAATGTCTTTGCGATATCCCTTTCTCCTCCCGAAGAAACACGTGCAAAATCGGGCCGGGTCATTTCGTAGCTGGGGTACAGCAGTCCTCTGGGTCCAAGCAGCTCGAGAGCGTATTCGTAAATCTTCTTGTTGAGCTCTGCGTATGCGAGTTTTGCGACCGAACCCTCTGGCCCGGGGTTTCCAGCCCTCCTAAGTTGACTAGCCCTAACGTTGGTTAGTCGGTTTGCCTCCGCCGCAATCCAGAGTTTCATGAAATCTTCGCGTTGGACTCCTCCGTGGGGCGCGGTTCTTTCCCAAGTGCGACGGAGGTCTCCTATAGCTCCGGAGCCTCGATTCACGATGTTCCCGCCGATCGAGACTCTCTCGTTCATCAGCGTGGTTATGGCTACTGACCATCCCTGTCCGATTTCGCCAAGCCGCCAAGCATCTGGGATCCTTACATCGTTGAAATAAACTTCGTTGAATTCTGCCTCACCTGTCATCTGGCGGAGGGGTTTTACCTCCACGCCTTCGGCTCTCATGTCGACTACGAAATAGCTCAGTCCCTTGTGCTTCGGAGAAAAGGGATCGGTCCTCGCAAGTAGCATTCCCCAGTTCGAGACGTGGGCGAGCGTGGTCCAGACTTTTTGGCCCGTAATTACCCATTCGTCTCCATCCTTTGTGGCTCGGGTCGACAGGGATGCTACATCTGAACCTGCTCCTGGTTCGGAGAAGAGCTGACACCAGATATCCTCACACGTGTAGCACCTCCGGAGTAGCTTCATAGACAGTTCCTTGGAACCGTGCGTTAGCACGGTAGGCATCGCCATACCGACACCAATAGGGTTGCGCATAAAGCTGATTGGGGCATTAGCTTTTCGTAGCTCACTCGAAACGTATTCGTTGAGAGCCGGTGAAAGTGCTAGTCCGCCCAGCCCAATGGGGTACTGGGTGTATGCGAGACCTAAGTCAAACTGCTTACCCCAGAACTCCTCGGCCGGAGTTTTACCCGGAGGAAAGTCCCTTAACAACTCTTCGACAAGGGACTTTACCAGCATCAAATCTTCCGATTTGACTTCAGTCTCCCCAGACGCTCGCAGTTCCACACGCCACCCCTTTGGAAATCCATCTGTCTATTTAAGCCCGGACGGAACCTCGGGACTCACTTTAGCAAATGTCCATGCCGGATATTCTGCAGCTACCTCTTGTGAGTTATTTGATTGAGTTTTCTTTTTTAGGCTAAAAAGTTGTATCTGCCGAGGTGGCGGCCTAGTGTTGGACTTGTTTATGCGAAAGAGGTAGTGGTGCCAGGCTTTTCTCTAAATGAAGCTCAGTCAGAGTTCAAGTCGGTAATGGACGGATTCGTCGCCAGTCGTATTGCGCCACACGCGGCGCAGGTGGACAAGAGTGGCGAGTTCCCGTGGGAGAGCTTTAAGGCTTGCGTTGAAATGGAATTGCCGGCCATGGGGGTTCCTGCCGCGTACGGGGGAGTGGGAGCCGACGCGGTAACTCAAGCGGTGATGGTGGAGCAGTTAGCCAAGGCCTGTGGATCTACCAGCCTGGCGATACTCATTTCGAAGCTTGGGATGATTCCTGTCATAAATTGGGGATCTGAGTACTTGAAGTCGAAGTATTTACCTAAAATTGCCTCTGGCGAAGCCCAAGCCTCTTACTGCCTTTCTGAAGCCGAGGCTGGATCTGACGTTGCTTCAATGACAACGAGAGCGGTAAAAGATGGAGACAGCTACGTAATCACCGGTACTAAGTATTGGATTACCAACGCAGGAATTTCCGACACCTACACGGTCTTTGCCAAGACCGACCCGGCCGCTGGCCACCGTGGAATTTCCGCTTTCCTAGTAGAGGCGGACTGGGGGGTCAAGGTATCCAAGCTCGAAAAAAAGGTCGGAATGAGGGGAAGTCCGACCGGCGAAGTCGTTCTGGACGAGGTAAGGGTGCCGAAGGAGAACCTTATCGGCGAGGAGGGCCAAGGTTTTTATATCGCTATGGGCACCTTGGATCGCTCTAGGCCGACTATTGGCGCTCAGGCGGTTGGGATAGCCCAGGGAGCTCTCGACGCTGCCGTTGCCTACATAAAGGAGCGCAAGCAATTTAAGCGGCCGATATCTGACAATCAAGGCATACAGTTCATGGTCGCCGACATGGCGATGAAACTGGAAGCAGCGAGGCTTCTGGTATATAAAGCCTGCTCGTTGGTGGATCACGATCCAAATTCTGAGTTATCGAAGTTCGGCGCTATGGCGAAGGCTTTCGCTTCTGATACTGCGATGTCGATAACGGTAGACGCACTGCAGTTGTTTGGCGGATATGGATATACGACCGAGTTTCCCATGGAACGTTTTATGCGAGATGCAAAGATCACTCAGATCTACGAGGGAACCAACCAAGTTCAGAGAATCGTTATCGCAAGGAACGTCATAGGTTAGCAATTGGCTCTTGCGGCCCCGGTGATGCTAAGCCCAATGCTCGAATAAGTTACCGATTCTCGCCGATTAGGTAGAGCCAATAAGGGTGGTGGTGAAACGTTGACAACGCCCCTTTTTGACTCGTTTTCTCAACCTATTGGAGAAGGCGCTAAAGCGAGCGCTTTAGATGTTTTGCCACCTTCGGGGACCTTCGATCCCCATCGCCCATAGTCCCTCATTTATACCACTAATCCTGGGTGAGGGGGAACGTTTGGCCATGGAGACGACGGTGGAGCAGAGCTGTCAGGCTTGAATGGGAAATCTGGATTTGCCATTTGATTTTAGATTTATCCAAACTTCTAACCGGTCTGAACGGGTGTGACTAGGGTCGGGCAATGTAGAGAGCGGATCCCAAAATCAATCTCGCTATTTGAACATTTTTGGTTAATTGGCTTTAAGCTTAAATGAGTGACTCCGCTTGCCTGTCAATGCGGTACGCTCCCAAGGTAGGAGCGCGAGGGGAAGTGAGTCGTTGGTGACGCTTTGCTATCTCTGACCTGTGTGAATCTAGTCCTTAATCGAGCTGAAGAAGTAACAGCTAAACGGGGCGGATTGGTCGAGACAAGGTGGTTGGCTTTGACTTGCGGGGACTCCTCGTCGGATCGGTTCTGATTCCGACGAATTACAAGTTGGTCTACTGGTTCATCGTGAACCAAGGAGGAAATCGGATTGGAACCGAGAATTGGAGTGGTCGGCTGCGGACTGATGGGTTCGGGTATCGCAGAAGTTTGTGCGAGGTCAGGCCTGGATGTAATCGTGGTCGAATCCAATAAAGAAGCCTTGATGAGAGGTCAGGATAAGGTAGCGTCCTCTCTCGCCCGCGCCGCCAAGGGTGGCAAAATTACCGAGGCGGAGAGGGAAAGGTCTATCGAGCTCCTAACTTTTTCCGAGGAGATGGAGGCACTCTTTGACCGCGACATCGTCATAGAGGCGATTGTCGAGTCAGAGGTAGCAAAGATCGATGTATTCAAAGGTCTCGACTCCATTGTCAAGTCTGAGGATGCAATCCTTGCCTCGAACACCTCTTCGATTCCGATAATGAAGCTTGCGATGGCGACTAAGCGTCCAGCGTCGGTGATTGGAATCCATTTTTTCAATCCAGTTCCAGTACTACCGCTGGTCGAATTGGTACGGTCGCTTTTGACTTCGGAAGTCGTTGAGAAGAAGGCCCAGGAGTTTGCCGAAGGACTTCTTCACAAGACGGTCATCAGGTCGAAGGACCGGGCTGGGTTCATTGTCAATGCTTTGCTGATTCCATATCTACTTTCGGCGGTTCGGATGTTCGAAACCGGGTTTGCGAGTGCCGAGGATATCGATCAGGGAATGGTGAAGGGTTGTGCTCATCCGATGGGACCCCTCGCTTTGACCGACCTTATCGGGCTTGATACGACGATGGCGGTCGCCGAATCGCTCTATGAGGAGTTCAAGGAGCCGCTATATGCCCCACCGCCACTGCTATCGCGAATGTGCGAAGCGGGACTTTTAGGGCGCAAGAGCGGGCGCGGTTTTTACGACTACTCAAAGTAGTTAGCTCCGGCTCACCCTATCGGTGCAACTAGCATCGAGTAATCATGTATGAAGCTCCAAGAGTAAGGTTTGCGCCATCGCCGACGGGTTACTTTCACGTCGGTGGTGCGCGTACCGCCCTTTTTAACTGGCTGTTTGCTAAACGTTTCGGGGGTGTCTTCGTTCTAAGGATTGAAGACACCGATGAGGCGCGAAACCGGTCCGAATGGATTGACGGCATCTGCTCCGCCCTGCAGTGGCTCCAGATCACTTGGGACGAGGGACCCTATTTGCAGTCTGAGAGGTTAGACCTTTATGCGAGGGCCGCTCAGAGCCTCTTTGACGCTGGCAAGGCTTACTACTGTGACTGTCAGCGATCGGAGATCGACGAGCGTGTTAAAACGGCTGGTCTGCCGCCTGGGTACGACGGTTTCTGTCGTGACCGTGGACTAGAAGTGGCTCCGGGTCGTGCGTTGCGATTCAAGGTGCCCAAAGACGGCGAGACGGTGGTCGATGACCTCGTTAGGGGTAGGGTGGCCTTTGATAATGGCACCATCGACGACTTCGTTCTGGTTAAGGGGAATCGGGCTCCTCTATTTGTTCTCGCAAATGTTGTCGACGACCTTGACATGAGGATCACTCACGTCATAAGGGCTGAGGAGCATCTTCCCACTACGCCTAAGGCCATCTTGGTGTATGAGGCCCTGGGCCAGAAGGCGCCACAGTTTGCCCATGTCCCGGTGCTTGTGAATGAGAAGCGGCAAAAGCTCTCAAAGAGGCGCGACAGGGTTGCGGTAGAGGATTACAAGGAGATGGGATTTCTCCCCGAAGCGATGGAAAACTACCTAGTACTTCTGGGCTGGAGCCCCGGGGATGACCGAGAATTTCTTACTAGAGAGCAAGAGCTGGAACTCTTTAGCCTCGACAGGGTTGGTCACTCGCCTTCGTTTTTCGATGTTACCAAAATGCTTCATTTCAATAAGCATTATATTTCGCTGCTTTCACCAGAGGATTTATTGCAAGCCGCCCTTCCATATCTCGAGGCGTGCGACTTTTGGGATGGTTCGACAGAGCAGCGAAGCAGCTTCTTGAAGCTTGCTCCGGAAATCTGCACCAGGATCGGTCTACTTTCAGAAGTGCCCTCAATGGTGGACTTCATCTACCAGGGTCAGCTCAAATTCGACGAGGCCGCATTCAGCTCGGTAGCTTCCGATAAGGGTTCAAAGGATCTACTCGAAAGGTCCGTGGAGATTTTTTCGAGTCTTGACCATTTTGGGCGAGAAGAGCTGGAGGTGGCTTGCCGGGCGTGGGCAGAGGAGAGCGGACTAAGCCTCAGGAAACTCCAGGTACCAATTCGAGTCGCTATCACCGGTAAGAAGATCGGCCCACCGCTTTTTAGTGCCATGGAGGTGCTGGGAAGCAAGGCTTGTCTGAGTCGTTTAGCCGAACTGGCGCACATGCTAACAGAAGCAGATTGAGCAAGGCCTACGTAGCTAGCGAAACTGATATCGTTCGGCACCATTCGATACTTGCCGTCTTTTTGGTCTTGGTAATTGCTCCACTCAGCTACCTTGTGGCCTGTTTTGGCGAGGTCTATCTAACCTCGTTGGTCTCCTACCACGTAAAGGCGGACGCCATCGTTGTTATGGGAGCAGCGGAGTTCGATGGTGTGCCTTCTAAAGTGCTCGCTGCGCGCCTCAATCAGGCCAGCAATCTTTTTACTATGCGCCTGTCCTCGCTAGTTATATTGACCGGTGGAAAAGAGCGGAACGACAGGTTTACCGAAGCCATTGCGGCAAAGTCATATCTTTTGAAGCTGGGAATACCCGCTCGGGATATCGTTTCTCTTTCAGCGGGAAGGGATACCTTTGAGGAGGCCGACGAGGCCGCAACATACCTAAGGCAGCGGGGCCTTAAATCGGCCCTTATAGTTTCTGACCCATTTCACAGTTTCAGGGCGACCCAGATCTTTTCGCAACTGGGCTTGGACGTACACCCATCTCCCACCAGGACTTCTCCAATACGGGGTGAACTTGCGCTTCGATATATGGCGCGAGAAGCGTTAGCGGTGGCGGCAGGAAATTTGATAGGATACAGAAGCCTCAGCAATCTACTACATGGAGCGCCGCTAGTCCGGCTATGGTGATTGTTGGCTTTAAGCCATTCGGGGGTGGTGTAATCGGCAACACTACAGGTTCTGGCCCTGTCATTGGGGGTTCGAGTCCTCCCCCCCGAGCTCAAGGTTGGTGGGTGCAATCCGCACCCACCAACTATGGATGATGAGGTCCTTAGCGGCGGTGCCTTCGTAGGTTGTCACTAGTATCTAAGGTCTTGAAATTGTTGGCCCCATCGTCTAGAGGCCTAGGACATCACCCTCTCAAGGTGGAGACACGGGTTCAAATCCCGTTGGGGCTGCTAGGGGTTAGTAAATGTGCTAACCCTGTTTTTCCTTCGCATGCAGAGCGTGCCTAGATTTCAATTTCTCCGAATCTCGTCGGCTATGTCACGGCCTGGAACGGTTCTGATTTAGGTTAGAAGGTGGGCAGTTAATTTTTTGCTAGCTCGGTCGACCGATTTTAGGGCTGAAATAGTGCGGGAGGAACGGACATGCTGGTCTATATAGACGGAGAGGTGCTAGCAGAGCCAGACGCAAAGGTATCGGTCTTTGATCACGGTCTTGTGACGGGAGACGGAGCATTCGAGACACTTGCGGTGTACCAAGGTCAAGTGTTTGCGACTTCGAGGCACCTTGCCAGGCTGGAGAGGACTTGCAAAGGTATGAGGCTGGACCCTCCGGACCTGGCTGAAGTTGAAAAGGCAGTCAGGAGGGTCGTCGAAGAGAATGGGATTGTCGATGGAAAAGTCAGGATTACATATACTGCGGGCGATTCAGGGCTAGGTTCGGCTAGATCGAATTCGAAACGGCGTCTGATCGTTGCCTGCGAGGTGGGCGAGCGTACAACCTCCGCAACCAACGTTGCTATCTCTCCTTGGCCTAGGAGTGAAGTCGGAGTGCTGGCTGGACTGAAGACCACCTCCTATGCCGAAAACGTAATCTGCTTGGACTGGGCGTTAGAAAGAGGGGCTAGCGAGGTAATCTTCAAAAACCTCAAGGGTCACCTCTGCGAGGGTTCTGGGAGTAACATTTTTTTCGTTCAAAATGGCCAGCTTTATACTCCAGCGGTTTCCACCGGCTGCTTGGCCGGTGTAACTCGGGACTTAATTGTTGAAAGACTTGGTGCTAAGGAGATTGAGATCGAGGCGGAAGTACTTTATGACGAGAGTGTCCAGGAGGCCTTTCTTTCCTCGACACTAAGGGAAGTACAGCCAATAGCGAAGATTGACTCGAGAAAGCTCTCGGAAGTTCCTGGTCCTATTACCGCTAAGACGGCTCGTGGATTTCAGGAAATACTCGCCGAGGGGATGAATCCCTAGCTCTACTTGGTTGATAGCAGCTTGGATCTGTTATCTGATACTAAGAGTTTTGACTTGGAGTCAGCTGGGCGCCCTAAATGAGCCTTAAACGAGTGGAGGTTGTTTTGGACAGATCTCGGATTGTAAGAGATTTCCGATCCGCCGGAGATGGCAAAGAGGCGGTTTTTGTCAGAGTCATTGCTATGACCGGTTTCGGAGGACGTGAATCTGGCGAAATTTTGCTCATTTCAAGCGAATCCAAGTGGGGGCGTCTATTCGGTGATGACCTTGGAAGCGAGTTTTACGACAGAGCTAGGCAAGCTGCTACCTCGACTTCAATAGCAGAGTTTTTTGAATGGCCCATTGGCGATAGCAAAGCAGTCGAGCTCGGCTTGGCGTGTGGTGGGGTAGCGACCATTGGATCGCGTGTTGTTTCTTCCCTGCCACCAGCCTTCTTAGATGCCTTAGCACGCCGAATTCCGGTCACGCTGGTCACTGGTGAAGGGCCACACGAAGCAGCAGTGATAGTTGGGGTCCGCAACGAGGTTCAGATGGCGACCTCGGTATATCCCGTCGATGTACTTGACCGGGCGAAAGAAATTCACTCTCGTGGCCTTGATTTTGTTGAGCTAATTTCCTTCGAAGGCAGTGATTTTTTGATAGAGAGCTATGCACCGCCCTCGCTGGTATTGGTGGTGGGATCGGGGACTTTAGCTAAGGCGGTTGAATCCCAGTTCCGTTTGGTTGGTATGGAAGTTAGTACGAGCGACTCAGGTGAGGAAGCTTTGGAAATAGCCCAATCTCTTGGACCGAATGATGCATTAATTCTCCTGTCGCACGATCACGACTTGACCACGCCTATCGCAACCTCCGTGCTCGCGATGTCTTTAGGGACCTATATAGGAAGCCTTGGTTCGCGGCACACGCAACAGGAAAGACGGAAGCGCCTTGCAAACTTTGATCTCAGTGTTTGCTTTTTTGGTCCGGTTGGGTTCGACTTAGGATCTCGTACCCCACCCGAGACGGCGCTTGCAATTAGTGCCGAATTTCTCGCCTATAGAAACCAACGGGGCGGCGGGTCCCTGCGAGATACCCAGGGACCCATTAACGGCTAATGTTCTATTTACCTAAGGCTTGCACCTGGATGTATCGCTGACTAGACAACGGGGAGGGTCAACGAGATAGATTCTGAGCTGTGCCTTTTCTCGGTGGGTCTGATCGCTGTGCCCATGGCAAGGAATTCGGTTGCGTGTTCACCCCAAACGTGGTTTGAGACGACGAGGTTAGTACCTACTATCCCCAAGGCGGCGGAGCGCTCTGCCTCGGCTTGCATTCTCGACAGTGCCAGCTCCCGGGCTGTATAGATGTCTTGGGTATATTGTGCCATTTCCACATTGGTGCCGGTCTGTTTCAAGGCCGACATCATCGACTGATGGGCTACGTGATATACGCAGGTTCCAAGGCAGAACGCAACGGGAACATATCCCCTTTGTGCGAGCATGAACATATCCTGTCCAGAGAGGTCTGAAGTGAATGGCTTTCCGTCAGGGCGCTTCGACTCTCCTGGATTAACTTTGCTTCTCACGGCAGTACCAGCGGCGATGAACTCCAGGACGTCCTGCCCCCACGCGTACATGTTCATCTCTATGTGTACTCCACAGATTCCATCCGCTTCCAATTCGGCAGCCTCCGCCTCCATCCTGCTAAGGGCTAATTCTCTGGCCGAATACATGGCTTGGGTCAGTACCGTTAGCTCTTGCGAGCTTCCCCACCTGGCTATTTGAATCCCCACGTGGTAAATCGAGGTTCCCATGACGAAGCCCAGCGGCTGATAGCCAACGTCATCGAGCAGCGCAAATTCTGATACCGAAAGATCTGAAGTGAAGGTCTTGCCGGTCGGAGACCCAAGCGTATGCGACAGCCT
Source organism: Actinomycetes bacterium (assembly GCA_021842145.1). Classification (GTDB taxonomy): domain Bacteria; phylum Actinomycetota; class Acidimicrobiia; order Acidimicrobiales; family Acidimicrobiaceae; genus JABEUN01. The sequence continues at coordinate 368 of JAKCBW010000022.1, read as the reverse complement.
GGTCTTGGCCGGTTGTATTGAAATTTGGTCCATTTGGTCCTCCAAGGTGCGCGGAGTTTGCGCAATTCAAAACCTATCACTTGCACCAGAGGACTAGAGTCTCCATTGATACTCTTTCTTCGTTGGGAGCTCATTTACCAGAATGGGGTGTGGGGCACAATGCCCCTGGCTTTAGCCATGGGGATGTAGAGCCCCACTAGGGCGAAGCCCTGAGACCTGCGCTCAAACGTTGCGCTGATTGGCCACGTACTGCTTGATGATCTCTAACGGGGCACCGCCGAAAGTAGCGACAACTTACCTGATAACTGGGGAGTATGAGTTTGTCCGACAGCGCCAGCGAGTCTGTGAAAAAGACGTGGAAACCAAAT
>JAKCBW010000150.1 GCA_021842145.1 Actinomycetes bacterium | reverse complement strand
TAACCTCGGTATAACCTGGGTAGCGATCGAGGCGACCACAATCGCAACTACATTCCTCGTCGGATTCAAAAGGACGCCCCTTTCGCTAGAGGCAGCCTGGAAGTACGCGATGATCTGTTCCTTCGGAATAGCGATCGCGCTCCTGGGAGTAAGCATCGTCTATTTTGCTGCGACCCATAGTGGACTAAGTGGTTCTCAGGCCCTGCAGATCAACGTCCTCACCACGCACTACCGACTTCTAGACCATTCGGCCATGCGGCTAGCGGTAGGGCTGATGATCTTGGGCTTTGGGGCGAAAGCCGGCCTCGTGCCCTTCCATAGTTGGCTTCCAGATGCCCATTCACAAGCTCCCGCACCTATTTCGGCCCTAATGTCTGGAGTTTTGATATCGGTAGCCTTCTCGGTCATCTTGCGGGTGGTTTCCATCTCGAACCTAGTGCTTGGAAGTTCCTACGCACATACCTACCTGGCCGTCATGGGGCTAGCTTCTATGGCGGTAGCGTCGCTTTTGCTTATCAATCAACGCGACTACAAAAGGATGCTCGCCCAGTCCTCGATTGAGCAGATAGGTTTTGTGGCGGTAGCTGCGTCCTTTGGCACCCAGTTAGCAATCGCCGCTTTACTGCTTCACGTAGTAGTTCACGGCATCGGCAAGAGCCTCGCCTTCATATCGGTAGGCAGGGTTGAATCAGGTTTTCACACCACAGAGATTTCGAAAGTAAAAGGGCTGTTGAAGAACTCTCCATCGGTCGGGTTTGGCCTGATAGTAGCGTTGTCCGTACTTGTTGGCCTCCCTCCATTTGGTCTCTTTTGGTCCGAAACCGCCGTCATTACCTCGGCTTCTCGAACACATTTTGTCCTAATCGCCGCCGGAGCAATTGTTTTTATCCTCATCAGTTCGGTCGCGCTAGTACGTTCGGTGTTGAAGATGACCCTCGGCCTAGGGGACGCCAATTCGGCGATAGCGGTATCTAGGGGTTTCTCGCCTATTGCTGTAGCTGGCTTTATGGCATCGATTCTGCTCGGAATATTGGCCTCGCCGACTAACGGCCTACTCATGAGTGCCGCCCACTCAATCGCCGGACTCAGATGAGGAGGAGGAGATGAAGGCTACCCCGACCTTATCCCAGAGCGAGGTTCACCTCTCGATAGAGCGGTCGCTAGAGGACGGGGACCGCTTGGCATCGATCTTTGCCGTGGACGACGTAGAGCATGGCCAGCTTTGGGTAATCTACCTGACCCTGAATCAGCGAGATGGCGCCCTTACACGAACTATGACGACGATAGATCGCTACCGACCGAAACTAGCTTCGCTTGCCGCTATTGACTTCTCGGCTGGTCGCTTTGAAAGGGAGATGGCCGACCTCTACGGCGTAGAGCTGATAGGACACCCCCAACCGATGAGGCTCGTGAAGCACGCCCACTGGCCAGAGGATTACTACCCCCTCCGAAAAGATGCTCCGAGATCGGTCGAATTCCCGCCTACCAGCGGTGGATACCCCTTCGTCGAAGTCAAAGGCGACTCGGTCTACGAAATACCCGTCGGCCCGATTCACGCCGGAATGATTGAACCTGGCCACTTTAGGTTCTCCGCGGTAGGCGAATCGATTCTCAAAATGAAGGCTCGCCTCTGGTTTGTCCATAGGGGGGTCGAAAAACTTATGGAGAACAGATCCCTCAACGACGCAATTACCCTAGCGGAAAAGGTATCTGGTGACACATCCGCCGGGCACTCAGTAGCAATGGCCAGGGCGATCGAAAACGCCCTAGGGGTAGCGGTCGATCCGGAGATTGAAGAACTACGTATCTGCCTCGTAGAACTCGAGGCGGCTTACAACCATATCAATGACGTAGGGGCGATCGCTAACGATGTTGGCCTGGGGATCATCAACGCGCACGCCTTGAATATCAAAGAGTCACTCTTGAGGATCAACAAGGAGTCAACGGGTAGCCGACTGCTAAGGGGAACTACCAGGGTGTCCGGAACGAGTTTCATCTCCTTGCCCGACCCAGATAAGCTCGGAAAAATTGAGGCCGACTTTGATGAACTCGTAGAGATTCTCATGTCATCTTCCGTCGCGATGGATAGGTTCGTTGGAGCGGGATACCTTTCTAACCGGAACGCTTTGATGATGGGATGCACCGGTTATGTAGCCATGGCAAGTGGTATTAAAGATGACCTCCGAGAGTTCCAGTATCCAAGCTGGGCTAGACCCGTCCATGGGGTCGCACCTGAGGGTGATGTGTTAGCGAGATTGAAGCTACGCATAGAGGGGGCCAAGCAAGCCCTTGAAATAGTCCGTAATATCTCATCGCGGCTCGCCGTAAAGCAGCGCACGCAGGGCAGCCTCGGGTCACCTGAACCCCACGACGAAAAAATCGGCATATCCGCACTACAGGGTTGGCGGGGACGTATAGTCCACAGCGTAATCATCCAAGACAACATCGTCAAAAGGGCAAAAATTGTCGACCCGTCTTTCATGAACTGGCCGGCACTTGCGGTCGCACTGGAAGGCTCCATAGTCGCCGACTTTCCTCTCGTCAATAAGAGCTTCAACCTGAGCTACGCAGGAAATGATCTCTAGCGATCAGCAAGGAGTTAAGCGGCCGCTCGACTTCAACTCTGCAAGCATCTGTGAGAGTTGAGTCAATGTAATCCCCCACGCACCTCCCGTCTTGCAATCCCGAGTGACTCGGAATCTAACCCACCCGGACATTTGAGCTGTTGCCCGGCCCAAATAAGCACCGTTTTGCCAATGTGAGTAGTCCCGAAGACAGCACAACTCATGGATGCCTGACGATTGTTAAGTCTGGTGACCAAGGTGGTCTGGAGGCACCGGCCGGCCTTACGAGTCACTGTCGGAAAAGGTTAACCCTTGTTTCTCGATGGCCGAGGAGCCTCGGGGGAACCGAGTGACTCGATATACTTCGCAGTGAAAATTAGTTTCTTCGTTGGGGTTTATGTGCTGCGCTGTCGGAGAAATGTCCTTGATGATCTGCGTATGTCCACCAAAACCAATTGCTTCTTCGTAATCAACCAAAAAAGGGATATCCGAGCGACCAGAAGAAGAACATCTTTTGGTAGATACTCCGGCCGCCCAGAAGCGTTAACCGTCGTCCGTTCCAACCTCGCAGTCAACCCCGCCAATCTGGTCCTATGGAGTCGGTAGACACAAGGCAGAAGCGTCCATTCGAGCGGTTGGCCGAGCGTAGGGGTAGACTTCTTGACCTGCTCGAACGCTTTGGTGCGACGAATATCCAGGTATTCGCTTCTGTCGCCAGGGTGGAAGACACCGTAGATTCCGACCTCGACATACTTCCCGATTTTCCACCAGAAGCAGGGCTCCTCAAGTCTGCCCATCCCCTTCAAGCGTGGGTTCTTTTGCAGCTTAGGACGGAACTGCATTTGAAGTTAGGGTGGCCTCCTCCCGGCCGGTAGTTATTCTGCTCGTAACATTTGTGTCGAATGCCCGAAACAGAAGCTATTTAGCCTCGATTGCACCGAGGGTGTAAATCATCCGAGGATCGTAAAGGAGGCAACATTGGTACCGTATCCGTCCTGGCTTCACGCTGGCGATAACGCGTGGCAGTTGACGGCGGCGACCCTAGTTGGACTGATGAGCGTCCCCGGGCTGGCGGTGCTCTACGGAGGAATCGTCCAGAAGAAATGGGCTGTCAACACTATGTTGATGGCCTTCTCTGCGTTCAGTTCGGTCCTAATTGTGTGGGTCCTGTGGGCGTTCAACATGGGATTTGGAACACCGATTCACTTGGGACCGGGAATTCTAGGTGGCCTGGTCGGCTCACCTCACTCAGTACTAGGGCACGTGGGAGAACAGTCGCAAGCCAACATTCCACTTTTAAGCGGAATTGGGCTGATGCCAAAGTTTCGTTTCCCGCAGTCGTCGCTCGTCTACTTTCAATTCGTATTTGCCGGCATAACTCCCCTGTTATTCCTTGGATCCGTCCTTGGAAGGATGAATTTCAG
>JAKCBW010000149.1 GCA_021842145.1 Actinomycetes bacterium | reverse complement strand
ACCACCAGCGGAGGGAGTGGGATTTGAACCCACGGGGCTTTTGGCCCAAAGCATTTCAAGTGCTTCGCATTCGTCCGCTCTGCCATCCCTCCGAATTATGTCAGATCAACTTAGTCTCTAGATTCGCCCCCTTAGCTCATCGATCCAATCCTGGGCGCCCCTTTGGGGGGAATTATTGGATTCGTCGACCTTCGGACTCCTCGAACTCGGGTATGAGCCGAGGAATTTTAGCTCTGGAAGGGTCGTCCTGAGCTCCCGGAGGCAGTCGGCTACGAGGCTATCCGCTATGTGGCCCTCCAGGTCGATAATGAAGCAGTACTCTCCTAGTTGCCTCCTGGTGGGTCGTGAGTCGAGTTTGGTCAAGTTGATTCCCCTCGCCGAGAATTGGGCGAGTATCGACAGCAGTGACCCTGGACGGTCCGTTACCTGGAAACAGACGACCGTCGTCTTGTCATTTCCGGTCGGCTTGGGGATGTGACGTCGATGTAAAAGGAGAAACCTCGTTTCATTCCCGGGGTGATCTTCGATACTCGACCGAATCGCCTCTAGGCCATACTCCTTGGCTGCGGCCATCGGTGCTATCGCCGCCTTAGTCCTGTCTTTTGAAGCCGCTACAAACTTTGCGGCCTCTGCGGTAGAGGTGCTCGCCTTGATCTCGGCCTGGGGAAGATTGTTCCGTAGGAAGTAACGTACTTGGGCCGTCGCCACCGGGTAGGAGTAGACCTCCCTTATTTCGGAGATATCCGTACCAGAGACGGCGAGGAGGTTTTGGTGGACTTCCAGCGAGACTTCCCTCTGAATAAGAAGGTCGGCGTCAAAGAGGAGTGAATCGAGAGTCGCAAGGACCGTCCCCTCGATAGAGTTTTCGATCGGTACGAAGCCGTAGTCGATATCCCCCGATGACGCAGCTTCGATCACCTCGGTGATCGAAGTCATAGCGACGATGGACATCTCGCTGAGATCCCTCTGCGAAAGGAGGGCCTCCTCCGTAAAGGTGCCCGCTGGTCCTAGGTATCCGACGCTGCTTCGGTCAGAATTCGATCCGTGAAAGGCCCTTTCCAACTCTCCTCCAATCTGCCTAGGCTAACAATAGCAACGACCTGGCGATCATCGGCTCGTATCGTATTCGGGGCTTTCGAGCGGGACTTTGTCGACATCCTCGAAAACCCTTCACCATCGTCAAAGGGACCAAATAGCTCTCTCGAATGGAGCAGAGGGATCTTTGACCACACGATTATTTGGAGTTCAAGTCATCAAGAGTCGCCGATTGCGCAAGGCAAGCTATCTGCTTCGCAAATACCAATTGGGGACCACTTGGCGGGTCAACTTAGCGGCGGTTACCCGCTGTAGTTCGGTTCGAACAATTCCGTTAACTTCCCGTCCAGCCGTAAGCCCTGTCTAACGCACTTTACCGTCCCATTCAGGCTCGAGCGATCGACTGAATAGTCGTCGAATATGTAGCTAAAGTCGAGCTAGCACGTTTTAGAGTTGTCGATCAAAGTGGCCGATTGGGGTGCCTCTTTAGGAGGGCGAAAAGAGTTCTCTTGGCGGACCATCGGCAGAATCACCCCATCGCTAAGGGATACCAACCCATGGGAGAATTCGTTGTACATCGCTTCTTCGAGGGACATTCCGGCCTGTTCGAGGGCGGAAAGACGGTCATTTCTCATGGTCACCTGGGGAGACTGAGCTATCTGTTCGGCGAGTTCTATCGATTTTTGCAGTACGGTTCCCGTTTCGACTAAGCGATTGGCGAGGCCAATGGAGATCGCTTCCTCCGCCTCCACCTCTCGTCCGGTTAATATCAAGTCCATCGCCCTCGACTCACCGATCAGCCTGGGGAGACGGATGGTCCCGCCATCGATCAATGGGACCCCCCAACGCCGACAAAAAACGCCAAATACCGCCGACCTGTCTATTACCCTCAGGTCACACCAGAGTGCGAGCTCGAGACCACCAGCCACCGCATGACCGGTTATAGCGGCGATTGTCGGTTTGCTAAGGCGCATTCTCGTCGGCCCCATCGGACCGTCACCGGTCGGCTCAATCCTGTTCACCCTCGGGCTACCGATGGCTTTCAGGTCGGCGCCGGAGCAGAAGGTTCCACCCTCTCCGTATAGTACGGCCACAGGGGAGGTGTCGTCTAATTCAAAGTCCCTGAAGGCCTGGGAGAGTTCAGCGGCCGTCTCTCGATCGACTGAGTTTTTGGTCTCGGGACGAAAAAGAGAGATGACGGTAATTGCCCCGTGCTTTGTGGACCTTACCGAAGAATTACTCACCTTTTTTATCTCCAAAATCAGCTAGTTACCACTAGAACACCAGCGACAATGGTATCACTAAGTCTCCTTGTGAGCTAATAATTAATTTTGAATCGCCCTGTTAGTAGATCAATTCTTTTTGACATCCGATGCGGCTGACAACTTGCCATTTATGGCCGCAAATTAACCATCGATCTCCGCAGAGCGCCGACACGATTCGTGAATGGTGGGTCTTCAAGTCGATGGGCTCAGCCACGAGGAATTTATCGGCGAATTTGTCATCGCGTGAGGGATCGACGTTCCGAAAAAGAATCGGAGATCTCGGTGGGAAGCAGCAGGAATAGCCGGCCAGCCGGTTGAATTACTTTTGAACCGAAAAGCCGGATGGATTATTTTAGCCCACAGCCGCTTAGTGCCTCGCTTTAGCCTGCAAACTCTGGATGACAGCCAATGAGGAAGTTCATCATCTCACTGGCGTCTTTGGAAGAGTAGAACCTTACCATCTTTTCGTTGAAACTTTGGGATTGAGCAGCTGGAACGCTAATCACATCGATACCATTTGCCATTAGAACGCCGTTCATCATGAAACGTGACGTTCGCTCGTTGCCGTCAAAGAAAAATTGCTGCAAAGATCCGAAAAGGAAGAACGCTAGACCTCTCTCGAATGGCTGTAAATGACCCTCACTCAGTGCGTCCACGCCGTTGGCAAATACCCTATTCAGTTCTCGAGCACCCGCCATAGTTGGCAGTGGTGAATATCGACCGAACTCGCCCAAGCTCATCTCGGGCGTATAGTTTGTCTCCTGCCCCTCGCCACGAAAATGACCCCATTCAAGTGCCTCGTTGCGGGCGACTATCCCATGAAGCTCGCAAAAGGAAGCCTTGTCGAGTCTGAATCGCCCTGATTTCACCTGTGCAAGAAGGTGTTTGGAACTTTTGGCAAGATTCAAGATCTGTTCTTGATCTGATAGCTTATGGCCGCCAACGGTTACTCCATCGAGCAGAGTTTGCACTTCAGGAAAGGTAAAGGGATTTCCCTCTAGCACACCAGCGTCCCAAACGAACTCGGGGAGCATCCTATGGAACCGGAAGCAAGAGCGCTCAACGGAATGTATCGGAACCGTATCGGGGATCAGGTCCCTATCCCAGGTGAACCCAAGTATCTCAAATAGATTCACGTCATGCCGCCTTCCCACCCTCATAGGATCGTACCAGTCGCATTCTCGAGAGAGACGATCCTTGTACAATGGGCTGGCGCTTGGGCTGGGTGGTCACGCCGTCGAGGTCCTCCAGTTTCATGGTAGCTGCTCGCCCTAGGCTCGCCCGAGTTCCCCCGAGGAGCCACATTCTCAGCTGATGGAGATGGATAAGCAGGCTTCGATTCCGTTCAAAGATGGTCCGAGGAGCTTTTGGCACCCGTCTAATGGGAATGGGGTGGAACTGCTAGCTTTGGAGCAGTGGCCAGCTAAAACGCAACGGTGGCCCGGGGATCCTCCAGAGCCAAGTTTCAACTTGTGGTAGGCAAGCAGTAACTGTTTGAGGCCTATGGATCAATCTTTCTATAGCGCTGAAGGTCTCCGTTATTGGGATTTGTGCTAGAAATGGTCGTCGACTTGGCCAGTTGTCATCATTTCACGGCTGAAAGCTCACCGCCTTTGTGGTCGCTTTAGGAGTTCTTCTATGCTCCTAGGCTGAAGGGATATATGGCACCAGATCACCCCAAGCCGGAACCGGACGAGATCGGA
>JAKCBW010000148.1 GCA_021842145.1 Actinomycetes bacterium | reverse complement strand
TCCGATCTTGAGTGCAGTTTCCGCTAACCCTACGCGCACGGATCTTGCCCCTTTCGGACATGTACTTGCGAAGCATGTCGGTGTCCTTGAAGTCGATGTAGATAACCGACCTGGCACAGAAGGTGCAGACCTTCCTCTTGATCTTCTTCGTATTCTCTTTTTGGACCCTCTTTGGGGTCTTAGTTGTGTTCTTGCCCACCTTTAGAATGGCTCCTCATCATCTGGATATACCCCCGCTGACGGATCGGATGCCCCGAAACCGGCAGTCGGTGCCGCCACTGAGTGGTCTGACTGACCACTTCTTCTTTCATTTTTGGAAACTTGCGCGCTCGCCCATCTGAGCGATGGACCAACCTCTTCCGCCACTATTTGGACCTTGGACCGCTTGTCGCCGTCTGGTGTTTCCCAGGTACGTTGCTCGAGCCTCCCGGTAACGATCACTCTCGAACCCTTATGGAGGCTCTCGCTGACATTCTCCGCCATCTCTCTCCAGCATGTCACGTCGAAGAAGGAGGTTGACTCGTCCCACTCCTGGGTTTGCTGGTTTAGTTTCCTCCGATTCACGGCGATTGAGAAGTTGCAGGAAGCTAGACCAGATGGGGTGAACCTTAGCTCTGGATCTCTAATTACATTTCCGACGAGGGTTACTGAATTACCGCTTGACATGGTCCCCTACCACTCCTTTTCTAGCACTTCTAGGAAGTGACTCAGCTATTTTGCACTTGGGCCGCGCGCGGTGGGCGTGGTACCCTAGCGGCGATTGCTTTGTCAGAGACCTTTAGGATCTTGTGACGCAGGACTCCGTCGGAAATAGCCATGGTTCGATTTAGCTCTGCCACGATCTCCGGTGTCGCTTCAATTTCGATTAGGGCGTAGTAACCCTCCCAGCGATCCGCAAGTTCATATGCAAAGCGGCGTCTACCCCAACGGTCGACGTGCCTCAGCGAGCCGCCGCCGGCCTTAGTTATTTCGACTACCCGATCGATGATCGACCGAATCTGGTCGTCCTCGAGGGCAGAGTCGATAATAGTCACGACTTCATATATACGCACTATAAAGATAACCTCCCATGGACCCACGTGACGTGGGGCTCAAATTTTGAGCAGGACACATATAGGGGCCCAGCGCAGTTGCTCCGGGCGACATGGCCAAGGACACTTGGCGCACGAGCATTAAAGACTAATGCGCATATGCACGACAAGCCGCCGCTAAGGAGCGCAAAGCGGCGGCTCAATTTTAATTCTTCCCGGTTTTATCCTTTTTGACGAGCTATCCGACAAGATAGGGATGAGCGGTAACATTATCGAGCTTGCGCTCGGACCACCTGGCTAGCTCTCCGGTGGTGTCCTGGTAGCCCTCGGTCTCAGAAGGGAATGCCCCACCCCTAACATCTGAAACGAAGCTGGCGACTGCTTGCACCGCAACTTCACCGATTTCTGCGTACTTCCGGACAAACTTCGGTACCCTCGAAAATCCATAACCCAACAGGTCGTGGAAGACTAACACCTGACCGTCGGTGTTGGGTCCGGCACCTATTCCGATCGTAGGGATTGTTAGCGCCTCGGTGACTAACTTCGCCACGATTGCGGGAACACCCTCCAAGACGATCGAAAAGCAACCAGCGTCTTGCAGTTTCTTGGCATCGCTCAACAATATTTCCGCCGCAGCTTCGGTCTTGCCCTGCACCAGGAAACCCCCCATTACGCGAATTGATTGAGGAGTAAGTCCTATATGGCCCTGAACGGGAATCTCCGAATCGACGAGCGCCTCGATCATCGGAACCCTCTTGGCGCCGCCTTCGAGTTTTACGCCTTCGGCTCCAGCTCGAATGAGTTTTGCCCCATTTTGTACCGTCTCAGCGGTCGAGACGTGATAGGACATCCACGGCAGATCCGCAATTACCAAAGCAGAAGGATCGGTCCTTCTGACGGCCTGGGTGTGGTAAGCGATGTCGTCAACGGTTACCGAAAGGGTGTCCTTGTAGCCCAGCACGACCATCGCGAGGGAGTCTCCGATGAGGATCATTTCCGCCCCGGCCCTATCCACTACCTGTGCGCTTGGCGCATCGTAAGCGGTGACCATCGTAAGGGGTAGCTTTCCTGAAGCACCTACCTTGTGCCCCATAACTTGGGGGACGGTAACCTTCTTGGCCGAAATTTCCGTCTGAGCTGACATTTCTAACCTCCTGCGTCCCGTGCCACAAGCTACAGGCGCCACTACGGATTATACCTCCCTGAGGTCCTCAACACATACGGCCAGACAGTTGTTCGAAACAACCATGCAACAACGGGAGGCGATGATATGGATGATATGGATGTGCAACTGGTACCACTCCTCCTCTTCGGAGTAGCCGAAGCTTAGTAAATGAGCTTTCGAATCAAGTGGTTCCAACCGCATTCGGTACAAACCTCCACCAGGTAGAGGTCCATTTCCATCTGTGAGTCCCTCATCCGAGCGAGTTCTTGAGGAGAGGAGATCCCTCGACCCGCTTTGGGTAGTCCCTTGCCGAAAGCGAAGGAGACGACGACCAATGGGTGGTCGTCGCATACTGGGCACTTTTCCTCCAGGGGTTCCCCCAGCGACCTAGCTACCCTAAGTAGTTCTGTAGAGGCGTCGCAGATATCTTTTTTACTTAGCCGCCCCCGCCTGAAATCATCGAGGGTTTGGTGGCGCAACAGGGCGTGCTCTACCGAGGTGCTCTCGCCCGTTTCGTTTGAAGCCGATCCCCTGCTGGTCATTCCCACATCAAAACAGGGTAGCCAAAAACGAAGACAACTACAGCGGTGTCGGTTGCCTCGGGATTTATCGTAGCTTTATTGCTCGACGCCGGATGCGAGTGAGAAAAACGATCTGGACCTGCGATCCACTGAGCTACCAGCTTTAAGTCCCATGAGTCGCTTCTCTGGCGCATATGGGACCTTTGTGGAGCTACCAGTGCCGTTAGTCCCGAAGTTACTTCTGCGACCGAGTGGGTGCTGTTTTCTGGCTTGGAATATATCGTTTCGATATATTGTTTAGATAGATCGAGCTAAGCTTTAGCTGACTTATTTGTAGAGTTGGAAAGTTCGCCGAGGTGGATGGGTATCCGATGGCCAAGAAATCTGAAAACGTGACGCAGCCATTAGATCTGGTGATATTGGGGCTACTCTCACGCGAGAAGATGCACGGTTATGAACTTCACAAACGGATAATTGAGGCGTTTGGGAGTTTACTTAGGCCGTCGTGGGGTTCGCTTTATCCTGCGTTACAGCGCTTGGAATCCCGTGGTGATCTCGATACCGCAGACGGCGAGAAGATCGCTCCACTCATCCCCGTTGGAGGATCACTCGGCGCAGAGCTTGCTCTCTATCATCAGAGCAAGGTGGATGGTCCGAAGAACCGGGGGCGGAAGGTCTACTGGGTCACAGACTCTGGACGACAGAGGTTGTCCGAGTCCCTTGAACGGGCCGACGTGGAAGACGACAAGATATTTTGGGTCACTTTGTATCTGGCGACTCTCATCAGAAAGACCAAGCGGACGGCGCTACTTACCAAACGGCTCTATCTCTTGGAGGATCGACTCACAGAGATAAAAAAGACTAGAAAAGCTACCAGTGAAGAGTTCGAAAACTTGGCGCTCGAAGGGATGGAGAGCAGGCTTCAAGGCGAGCTGACCTGGCTTAGCGACCTCGTTTCCAATGAGGAGTCCGCAGATCTCCAAGCGAGGTCGAACTTGCTGGATAGGCCTTTTGACAAGGGACTATTAACTGGGGGATGAGCTCTGGCGGAGCAAAGTCGTTCGAGATTTAACCAGCGCAAGGTTTTAGAACAAGCAACTTTAGAACAAGCAATTTAATGGAATAAGGAGATAATTAGATGTCAAAGGTAAAGGTGGCAATCGCAGGAGTCGGCAACTGCTCGAGCTCCTTGGTGCAAGGTGTCGAGTACTACCGAAATGCCGATCCGTCGGAGTCGGTACCTGGACTAATGCACGTTGTCCTCGGCGACTATCACGTTGGCGACATCGATTTCGTAGAT
>JAKCBW010000147.1 GCA_021842145.1 Actinomycetes bacterium | reverse complement strand
CAGCACCAATTCTGTCATAGGTGGACCTTGGAGATCTCCTTATAAGTGTCCGAACCTGATGGACCTCGGAACATTTCCGCCCTGAGTAGCGTACACACCGGCGATCTGCTTCACAGTTGGCTCACTATGGCCGTAAGACTTAAGTACAACCTGCAGGTCATCACACGCCCTTTTCACCAACTCACCGCAGTCCTCAACTCGTTCAGGAGTAACTCGAGAACTCGGACCAGAAATCGAAATACAGGCAATGACCGCTCCATCTTTACCAATTACCGGCGCGGCCACACCGGTAAGGCCAACTTCCAGCTCCTCATTGGCTATTGCATATCCCTTGATGCGGATCACTTCAAGTTCTTTTCGGAGCTCGTCGGGCTGGGAAACACTTCTCTCGGTTGGAGAAAGTAGCGTCCTCGAGAGGTATTCGTCAAGGTCGGCCCCATCGGCCCAAGCCAAAAACACCTTCCCATCGGAGGTACAATGCAGCGGGGTTCTCATACCAATCCAGTTCATATTTACGATCAGCCTGTCGGGGGTAACCTGATCAAGGGTCAACGACCAGTCACCATCCCTTACCGCTAGCGTCGCCGTTTCGCCCGTGCTCTCGGCCAAGCCTTGTAACACCGATCTCGCCGATTCAAGGAAACCGACTCTAGCCAAACTTGCGGTCGAGGCTTGAATAAACGCCAATCCGAGTGTATACCGCTCCGTCACCGGCTCTTTGGCCACGAAACCATATGCGAGCAATGTCCCTAACAGTCTCGACACGGTAGCTTTGTGCATTCGCACCTCTCGGCTGAGTTGGTTTACTCCAATAGGCTCAGACAAGGTACTTATATACGAAAGAAGCCGCAAAGCCCGCTCTACCGACTTGACAGTCGCCGGCTCGGTTAGAGACTCTTCCTCATTTACCATTTGATTGCTTCAACTCGCCCAATTCATGTAACTCTCTTCTAACTGGGAGGACTATTTGTTACTCGTCACCCAGACCGGGGATGACCAAGCCATCTCACCGTCCACCAGAAAGAGTCGGACATAGTAGGCGTGATCTTCAGTTATTGCTTCTTGCCAGGTGGTAGAAAAGTCGGTGGTTTTCATGCTCTGGAGCCCGCCGGTCCCCGGCTGGACGACCAGTCGCATCTTCCCATCGTCGAGGATCGTGACCCCACGATCACTAAGTATCGAACCAAGTTCAACTTTGGATCCTCCTGGCACTAGGTCTATGGCCAAAATAGCATCCGGCCTGCCTATGACGGTCATCTCGACCCCACCTCTTTGTGCGCCATACTGCGAAGAGAAGTTACGGGTATGGGCACTCCATCGCACGAAGTCCTCGCCGACCTCTACGATTTCCGGAGACCAATATGGCGTCAGCACGACCTTTGCGTCGCCATAGAGTCGAAGTCCCCCCGACCAATCGATAGTTGGAACCGCTAAGTTTGTCCACTCGATGCGCAATGGCACACTGATCCAGTCGTTCGGTAAGTCAATTTCCGGCTGAAATGTCTTTACGGTCTCGCCGTCTCGGACGATATCGACCCTTGCAACGTCTGTATACCCCCGGGCATGGACATCGATCTTTACTTCATCGGTCGGCCCGGTTTCGGAACCCATAAAGGCATCATTTAGCCGCACGTCTAACACTATGTCCCTAGTAGTAGCGGCAATTGTTCGGCGGTCATGTAGTGCCGAGAATATCGACTTACGATCTAGGGAGTCTGCAAATGCGCCTACGTAGCTGGCACCGTTTCCATGATCCGATGATGCGATAAAGCCGAATCGATGCCCCCTCTTCAAACCATCGATGACGAAAGTGTTTGCCAAAGTGCCATCTGAATACTGTCGGAAACAGCCGTCCATTTCGTAATTCCCGCGACAGGCTTGAAAGATCTCCACGAGTCTCATCAAAGCATCGTCACGATAATTCCAATCAAAAGGAACCATTGCGGACCCTGGATGATGGGGAATGGTAATTACCCGCTGATCGTCCAGTTCATGAAGGTGCTTCCACAGACCGTCAGGTTTCTCGGTCAACTTTGCACTGGAAGAAAAGATAGGCACACCCCTCTTCAGCGACTCGTAGATCACATTCTGATGCCCAGTACCACCGGTCCACTCAAAACCGTAAAATGGAACAAACACGTCAGGTATATGGAGCACGTCAGCGATCTTTTGAATCATCGCCCATTGGTAGGTAGATGTATTTTCTGCATGGTCCGTTACGGCCCAAAAGTCGTACTCGCAAACATCCCAGGCATAGTGGTAGAAATCATCTAAGGTCGGTTCGTCGCCAGCCGTACAGCGGCTAATCAAGGAGTGCCTATGAAGGTCTCCCCAGTAGAGGGAGTACGCGTTATCTCCGACCTTGGTGGTATACCGCTCAGCCTTTTGACCGTTCCTTGCGACCACCCAAGGTCGGTCGTAGGGAGACCCGACCTTGGGTGGAAGGGCTTTGAACTCAGCTAAAGTACGAAGCTCACCTACTCGCCTCGCCTTCTCGGCAGGAGAAGTTGCAACCACAGGGAGGGTCCCCACTCTGATTCCACCGGGACGATCGACGGTATTCCAAATAACTTCGCCATAATGTTCGCGTAACTCTGGCCGCTCGGCGCCGCCGAAACCGTCTTGCCATTCAAGGCTCTGTTCCCGCCTCCCATCCTCCTTCCAGGCAACCGCCAAAACGTCGCTATTTGATGCCAGTGCTACCTCTTCGAGTGGCCCATCACCTCCTTCGAAGTGAACGGGGCCCGTCCAATCACCTGATTCGAATACTTGAACTACACCCTCCCAGTAGTAAAGCATCAGCGGCAGACGCCTTATGATGCGATAGGCCACCACCACCTGGGACCCGTCGACAACGCAAAGCTTCGGCAGTGCCGAAGGCGACATCTTGTGCATTGCCCCGGGTCTCGGCTGCTCATACCACTGGTCCGAATCGGCGCTCAAGGTATAGACCTGGATATCCGCGGTAACGTTTGGTGAAAGGTCAGCCGGAATGGCCCTACCATCCGCCTTTGTCTGGCCCGCTACCGACTTACCCAAATCCTCCAAAGATCTCAGTCTGGTAGGTCCAGACCCTCCATGACCACCAAGTATCACCCGATCGGACGCACACCAAATAGTTCCGTCATCGGTGACCGCAAGGCTTGGGTGAAGGGAGTAACCCGTCTCATCTGAGAGTACAAATCGTCGATCAGAATCACTCGGTCGCCTAAGCAAGACGGCGGTAACGTATCCAGAGTCTCCATAGCTCGTCCACGCGTAGCAGCTACCACCCTCGGGAAGGGCGACTAATACTGGGTCCCAAACATTCCTCTCGTCTTCGAGGGACAGGCGCTCGGTTTTAGACCACACGCCTGATGAGAAACGCTTGGTCACTACGGCGAAGCGACGCTCGACCAGTTCCTGATAGCAACACTCGATTTGCCCGTCGCTATGAACCGTGACTTCTTGATTAAATGCGCTCACGCCGGGGGTACTTAGCAGTTTTGGCTGGCTCCACCCTTCGCTGTCATGCCTGACATACCAGACACCCATCACTTGGTTGCGGCGATAGCCGTAAAACACCCATGGCTCCCCATCAGCGTCGGTCACCACCGACGGGCGTAGGCAATCACCAGGAGTTCCAGAAACCGACACTGACTCATCCAAGCTCTCGCCATCGCGGCCAAGTTGTTCGACCAGTATCTGCTCGCCCGCCCCCTCGATCCAACGTATAGCCGCAATGACAAATCCGGTTTCGGTTCTCGCCAACGCTGGTCTAGCGGTTGGCGAGGATTCCGAAATTCTGCTGCTATTAATCCGCCGGTACCCAGCGAGGGGTTTGAGATCCTTCAATAGGGCATCGGCGGGCCTCAAGACCTCCGGTAGTACCCCTCCGCCCTCATCGATATCGGTATAACGTGCTGGATCGGGATCGATGGCGTCGAGCACCTCCTGGACTTCGTAGCCCTCATCCATCGCCTCAATGAGGCGTCGAATGAAACTCTCCACCAGTAGGTGACCCGATTTCGTACCCTTTTCTGCCCCACCTATAGACAGCATTT
>JAKCBW010000146.1 GCA_021842145.1 Actinomycetes bacterium | reverse complement strand
GTTTGCCTTTCCCTTGCAGATCCTCCTATCCTTGGTGCTGATCTTTTTGTCTTTGACACTTCTGCCGGCGATCCTTTCCGAGGGTCTTCGCTATGCGTTCATTGCCGAGAGGGATCTGGTAGGGGGGTAGCGGATGTCGGAGAGGGATGGGCGTACCGAAAAGCCAACCGCCAAAAAGAGGGGTGACGCAAAGAAGAAGGGGCAGATAGCAAAGTCCCAGGAGCTGTCGTTATGGGGGCTGCTGCTGCTCTCTTCCTATCTGATTCCAATGGTCTTCAAGTCCATCGCCCCCAAGATCACTTCGCTTTTTGTCTCAGTGGGTCAGATAAATGCCGATTCGCTAACTCCGCGCTATGCACTTGGTCAGCTGGGAAAGGGCTTTTCGGATTTCGCCGCGGCAATCGGGATCTTCGGCGTCTTTGCAACCATTCTCGTACTAGTCGTCAACTTTGCCCAGATAGGGTTTTCCCTCAACCTCAGTCTGCTGATTCCTAAGTTTTCAAAGCTAAAGCCCAGCAGTTACTTCAAGAAGGTATTCTCGCCAACCGGGATGATGGAGACCGGCAAATCGGTGCTGAAGATGGTGGTGATCCTCTTTGTTGCCTATCTAATCCTCGCGAGTAAGATCAAGGAACTATCTTCCGGGCAGCTTTCGATTTACGACTCGGTGACCATGGCGACCACCGGAGCGATGTCACTTTTGAGGACCGTGGCACTCTTCGGATTGATCCTCGGACTGATAGATTTCGGTCGACAAAAACGGATATTGACTAAGAGCTTGATGATGTCCAAGCAGGAGGTCAAGGACGAATCACGGCAATCAGAGGGAGACCCAACGGTAAAGGGTCGTATTCGGTCGATGCAGATAAAACTGGCCAGGCGGAGGATGATGACTTCGGTCAAGAAGGCCGACGTCGTTGTGGTAAACCCAACTCATTACGCAGTGGCCATCTCCTACGACCCAAAGAGGTCGCCAGCTCCGATTATCGTCGCAAAGGGAGCGGGGTTTGTCGCTTTAGCGATCAAAAAGGAGGCCGCTAAGTGGAGCGTGCCGGTCGTCAGGGATCCAATCCTCGCCAGGGCACTTCATCGCTCGTGCGAACTTGGCACCCAAATTCCCCCACAGTTCTTCTTGGCTGTCGCCAAGCTGTTGGCCTTCGTCTATTCACTAGGCGGCTCGGCGCGCTACTACGAGACGAGTCACTCGACCAAGAGGGACGACCTCGGAGATCTACCTGATGAAGTGCTGGTCTAGCCGCTGACGTCGCTTGAAACAGGATTCCTGGCGATAGAGGG
This sequence comes from Actinomycetes bacterium, assembly GCA_021842145.1. Lineage (GTDB taxonomy): Bacteria > Actinomycetota > Acidimicrobiia > Acidimicrobiales > Acidimicrobiaceae > JABEUN01. The sequence goes on along the minus strand of JAKCBW010000146.1, from coordinate 2,811 downwards.
TTGAGGCGAAGAGACCATTCAAATCAGCGAATCCAGGATACCGCGGCGAGATAGCTATCTACCATATCGGTAGCAGCAATTGGTGCTAACATTATTTTTCTAATTTATTTTTATAATTTATTTTTCTAATTCACCATGCATCGATCACGCTAATCGACGGGGAGGAAGTGCGGAGGAGAAACTATTCAAGTTCTCACCTGGAGTTGGATGGGACAAATACAAATCTTGATTTTGCTGAAACGCCCTAATCAAGTGCGCGAGTTAAAGTACCGAAGAGACTTAATATTTCAATATTTATAGCGCCTGGTTGGAGGCGAGCACTGCGCTTCCTCGCTAAGGAGTTTTTAGCGAGAGCGGGAATTGCTGCTGGCTAACGTGAGGGGACCAGGTGGGTAAGCGGGGGATAGATACATGGATGTTGAAGGGCAGCTTGCTGGAGGCGATTCTGGGGGCCTCACAAAGCGCCTCATTGCTAACCTGAAACAGCCACCTATTTCAGATCGACGGTTCTGGATGGCCCAACTTATGGTGGTCGGGGTCTTTCTTGTCCACCTCGTGTTCGATTTCGCTCAGGACCATTCCGTCATTTCGGTACCAGGATTTGTCTGGATCCTGCTGCTGTTTGTCCCGGTAACTTATGCGGGGACGGTTTTTGGCCTGGTGGGGTCGTTCTGCACAGCGATTGTCGGCATTGCGGTTCTACTCCCACCGGAACTGTTACTCCCTCATTCGACCCTTGAGTTGTGGGGGGCGTGGAGCATCTTTGTAACGGTGCTGGCGACATCGGTCCTCCTCGGCTACCGTTTCGAACAGGAGCATAGCCTTTCCCTAGAGCTTCTCGAAGCTGAGAAGGAGCGAGTTATCGACTACTTCGAAGGCCATCCCCTCTCCTGGCAGCACCTTTTCGAGGAACTACCTTACGGAATAGCTCTTGTAGACTCGGTCGGCTCTATCCGATACGTAAATCGGCGTCTAGAGAGTCTTTCCGGATACCCTCACGAAGCTCTGGTCGATCAGACCGTCGAAGTTTTGGTACCGCCAGAAGCCCGGGCGGTACACGTGGGACAGCGGAAGCACTTCATGGCCGCCTCGATGGTTAGACAACACGGGTTGAATTTGAACCTCGCGCTTGTGTGTTACGATAGTAGCGTTCTTCCGGTCGACATCGGACTCGCACCTTTCCCCTTTGGAGAGGAACTCTGGACCATTGCGATGATCCGTGACGATACCCCGAGGGCCGCAGCGGAGGAGGCCCGAAGCGTGGCGGAGCAGTATGCCACGCAGGTCGAGTCTATGGCGGGCCAGGAGCTGGCCAAGAGTGAACGACGTTTTCGGTTGGCTTTTGAAAACAATACCGCTGGCATGGCGATATCCGATCTGGACGGAAGGCTCCTCGACGTTAATCGGTCATTTTCTGAGATGTTGGGCTACTCCAAAGAGGAGCTGCTCAAGCTGAGCATCGCGGATATCACTCTCCCGGAAGACCTGTCGTTGACCAAGGAGATGAATCGTCGGCTTATATCGTCCGAGGTCGATCGGGTGGAGTATTCGAAGCGCTATCTGCACAAAGATGGTCAGGTGATCTACGGGGTCATCTTGACGGGAATCATCAAGAGTGACGAGTACTCCTCGTCGTACCTCGTCGCTTCGATACGAGACGTCACCGAGCAGAGAAGTCTTACTGCGCAGCTTTCTCATCAACAACTGCACGACCCACTGACCGGCTTGCCGAACAGGGTACTGCTGAGGGACCGGCTCGTTAGGGCATATCACGGGGCTCTTCGAGATGGCGGTGGAGGTCTGTTGCTCCTCCTGGACCTCGATGACTTCAAAGGAATCAACGATACCCTGGGACACCAGGTTGGGGATCAACTCCTAGTGGCAGTTGCGATGCGCATCAGTGCTATCGTCCGCCCTACCGACACTCTTTACCGTTTCGGTGGTGATGAGTTCGTTTACGTCGCAGAGGGTTGTGATTGCGAGACTGAGGCTGACGAGCTAGCCCAGCGGCTCTTGGACGTCTTCGTCGAGCCATTTGCGATTGTCGGGACAATGGTAGAACAGCGAGCGAGCATCGGGGTTGTTTCCTTCGAGAGTGCCAGTGGAGAAGACTTTGATACCAGGATACTTCAGGGTGCTGATACAGCAATGTATGAAGCAAAGCGGCAGGGCAAAGCGAGGTACGTAAAATTCGTTCCCGAAATGAGGGAGAGAACTTCGAGCCGATTCAGTCTTGTCCAGGAACTCGGGCATGCTCTAGTTTCAGGTGGAATTTCTATGCATTATCAACCGATCGTAGATCTGGCCACCGGTCAATTAGTGGGATTCGAAGCCCTTATGCGCTGGCAACACGCAGAGCGCGGTTGGATTTCGCCAGACGTCTTTATCCCACTCGCAGAGGAGAGTGACCTCATCTTGAAGCTCGGGGCGTTTGCGCTTGAGAACGCCACCGCAGAAGCCGCTTCGTGGAAAACGAATTCGTTCGGCGCACCACTTTTACCCTACGTAGCGATAAACCTATCGGCTCGGCAATTCCACGACCCAAACCTCCTGTCGACCATCGAGTATTCACTAGCGGCAAGCGGACTCGCCCCTGAGAACCTCGTGCTCGAGATCACGGAGAGTGTTGCATTATCTGACATCGACTCGGCGATCAGCCTGATAGAGCATCTCAAGTCGCTGGGCGTCTCGTTAGCTCTGGATGACTTCGGGACCGGATACTCGTCCCTCTCCTACCTCGCCAGACTACACCCTAAGACAATCAAGATCGATCGAAGCTTCGTTTCACCCGCACATATGGCTACCCGAGCT
>JAKCBW010000145.1 GCA_021842145.1 Actinomycetes bacterium | reverse complement strand
CATCGGATTTAGGCCGGAACTCGTCAGGCCAAACCTCTGGGCGATGTCGATGGATACCGAGGCGGCCCTGAATGAGTACCTCAAGATCTACCTCAGACTTCCGGTACTTCCAAGATTGGGACCACTCGCCAAGGCCTTCGATTTTGTCGCTAATGCAGCCCCCGGGGTGAGGGAGATCCTCGTCGTCGGGAAGCTCTGCTGGGAGGTCAAGGAGAACCACTACGACATTGTCATCGTCGACTCCGCCGCATCGGGCCACATAGTTTCCCAACTTGCTTCTCCCAAGGGGGTCGGAGAACTCTTCAGGGTCGGGATGGTGGTCGACCAGACGACTTGGATGTCGGACATCTTGAGAGACCCGAAGACCACCGGGGTAGTACTCGTGTCGACCGCCGAAGAGACTCCGGTGCAGGAGTCGATCGAACTGGCGGAGCGGCTCAGTGATCAGACGGAGGTATCTCTGGCTTTGGTCGTCGCAAATCGGATCTATCCACAGGTCTTTTCCAAGACCGAGATGGAGGTCTTCAACTGGTTGGCCGATGGCAAGGGTTCTGCGATCGTAGCCAAGTCACTTGGCAAGGGTTGGACGGGTTTGATAGGTGCAAGTGAACTGTGGAACGCCATGGCCGAGACCAACTGCCGATATGTCGATCTTCTAAAGGAGAAGGTGGCCAAGAGTTCTCGCCTCGTCGAAGTTGCTGAGGTCATCTCCCTTCCGGCGGGCCTTGGCTTGATCGCAGAGGTTGCCGAATCGATAGAGGCGGGTCTGGCGTAGATGGTGGATTCGCTCGGCTCGAAGCTCAAAGAAAAGAGCGTTATTTTCTGTGCCGGGGCCGGAGGGGTCGGCAAGACGACCATTTCGGCGAGCCTCGCATTGACCCTGGCGGTACATGAATCGAAGTCGGTGCTCGTGATCACGGTGGACCCTGCGAAACGCCTCGCCGGGGCGCTTGGGCTTAACGAATTGGGCAACGATCCTATCGAGGTAGACCTCTCCGAGATCGAAGGGCATAAGGGCCGACTCTACGCAGCGATGGTCGATATGAAGGAGTCGTGGGATCAGATCGTAGAGAGCTGTGCGGATACCGACGCACAGGAGCGGATCTTCGCCAATCCGATCTATCAAAACATCTCCTCACAGTTCGTGCAGAGCCACGACTATATCGCAGTCGAAGTACTCTACGACCTATACGGTCGGGGTGATTTCGACCTTATCGTGGTCGATACGCCCCCCTCGAGGAATGCGATCGACTTTCTCGACGCACCAAAGCGGATGGAGGAGTTCTTCTCCTCAAAGCTGCTTAGGTGGCTTACTATGCCCTATCGATCGAAGGTCTTTGTCTCCGCATTTAAGCCCTTTAATGCCGTAGCGGAAAAGATCCTTGGGAGTGCCTTTTTAGCGGAGCTCGCCGAGTTCTTCGTCGACTTTCAGAGCATGCAGGACGGCTTCTTGGAAAGGGCGAGGACGGTCTCAAAACTGATCAATTCGGACCAAGCTACCTTCATCGTCATTTCTACCGCCTCAGAGGCTCCGATCAATGAGGCATCCTTTTTTATCACCGAGCTTTTTGAGCGAAACCTACCCTTGGCGGGGGTCGTCATAAACAGGTGCCTACCTCAGAACCTGCTAGATCGAGAGGTTGCGAGTTCGGCCCAGAAGCTCGACGATTCACAAAACGTACTAGTTGCCAAGCTGATGGGGCACTACCTGAAGGAGAATCCCTCGATCGATGAAGACCTCGGCCGTAGGCTGTCTCCGATTATCAATCGAGTACTTTCTGAGGTGAATAGCAACTACCTCGGGCTGGCGGAACTCTACTCCTCCGAGATCGCCTACAAGTCCAAGATAGGCGTGGATTCGGCGGAGATCATCGAGGTCGCGCAGGAGCGCGGGGATATCTCTTCGCTGCCAAACTTGCTTAAGATGTTAAATGACATCTGGTAGACAAATTCCTCTACCATTAACTGGGTGATTGACTACCATTTGCACCTTTGGCCCCATGGTCACCCAGACTCTCCGATGAGCGTAGAAGAGATCGCTTCTTACTGCGAGAAAGCCAATATGGCGGGAGTAGCTGAGATCGCCCTGACCGAGCATATCTTTAGGTTTAGGCAGACCGAAAAGATCCTGGGGGATTTCTTCCTTCGATACCCCGAATCGAAGATGCGAGGGCTGATGTTCGACTACTGGCACCAGCATTCTCGGGCGGACATGGACGAATACTTCAGGGTCGTGCAGGAAGCTAAAGATGCGGGACTTCCGGTAGTCGCTGGACTAGAAGTTGATTACTATCCCGGCGAGATGGATAAGGTCGCCGCCCTTATCTCCGAATACCCCCTCGACGTTGCCTTAGGTTCGGTGCACTGGATAGACGACTGGCCCTTTGACCACATCTCCGACCCCTTTGTTATGGATTACTGGAACCATTACGGAGTCGAAAAGGCCTGGGGGGCGTATACCGCGGCGCTGGAGGAATTGGCTCAGTCGGGGGTGGTCGACGTCCTAGCACACCCGGACTTGATAAAGGTCGCCGGACACTTCCCGTCGATTCCAGATGAGTTCTTCGATCGGATGGCCCAGGCTGCGGCGTCTTCGGGTGTGGCCGCCGAGGTGTCGAGCGCTGGAATCCGAAAGCCGGTAGGGGAGGCCTATCCCGCTCCAAGCCTCCTGGCGAAGTTTTTTGAATTAGCCGTACCGATAACTACCGCTTCTGATTCTCATGGCATCGAGCATGTAGGATTTCAAGCGGCGGAGATTAAGAAGTTCGTTACCTCCGCCGGTTATAACAATCTTTTGGGATTCAAACAGCGCAGACCCTACGAAGTGGAGATCTAGACATTTAGATGGTCGAGGACCTTTTGTTTGGTCTGGAGGATGAAGCTAAGGCAAGACTTACCGAGTTGATTAGGCGGTGGGGGTTGCTGGCGGATCTCTGCTTCTCAGATCTCCTGCTATTTGTGAAGGACCCTGACAACCCTGCGCGGGTCGTGGTCGTCGCCCAGGTCAGGCCGGCCACCGCCGCAACCGTCCATCAGGTCGATATGGTGGGTTCCGTCTTTTCTAAAGAGTCGGCGCAGAGTATCTTTTCGAGCTTCTCTTCGGGTGGACCGAGCTTCCAGGAGAGGATCGATCAGGCGGGGACGCACAAGGTCGTATCTCAGGCGATTCCAGTGCCCTATGACGGCAAGATTATCGCCGTGATGGTCAGGGATTTTTTGCTCAATCCCCAACGGGCGCAGGGCGAACTAGAAGCGACTTACGTATCGCTGTTTGAGAAACTCGCCAAGATGATCCAACACGGGGAGTTCCCCTATCTGAACGACGACGTCGTGGAGACACCGAGGGTTGGAGATGGTGTAATGGTACTCGGGGCGGACGGTCTCGTGCAGTTTATGTCTCCTAACGGTGTTAGCGCAATCCATCGGCTCGGTTGTCGCTCGCCGAGGAGGGGTAGTGGACTGACGGAACTCGGCCTACCCCTGCTCGGTCCGGCTCAGGCCGCGGTCGAGCGCAACCCGGTATTAGATGAGATTGAAAGGAAAGGCGACATCGTCGTCGAGTTCATTTCATTCCCGCTTTTTGATCGTGGGTCTCCGTCGGGGACGCTCGTGCTTATCAGGGATGTCACCGACCTCCGGGTCAAGGATCGCCTGATTTTGTCCAAGGACGCGACGATCAAAGAGATACACCATCGGGTGAAGAATAACCTTCAGACGATCTCTAGCCTTTTGCGACTCCAGGCAAGGAGGATTGGTTCCGATAAGGCTAAACAGGCACTTTCGGAGGCCGAGAGGCGAATTCGATCGATAGCGCTGGTGCATGAGGCGTTAAGTCGTGAAGTGGGTGAGCAAGCTCCAATGGGGAAGGTAATCGAATCGATCCAGCTACTTGCGACCGAATCCGCTCCCCAAGGGGTCAAAGCGGAATTTGAGGTGGTAGGCGACTTGGGCGACGTTGACGCGAGCATTGCCACTCCGCTGGCTGTTGTCATCGCCGAACTGATGCAAAACTCGGTCGAACACGCCTTCGCTAACCTGCCAGTCGAAGAGTCGGTTGGCCTCAAAATTAAACTCGAACTCGTGAGGACTAACTCAGTCCTCAAAGTTACAATATCGGATAACGGGGAG
>JAKCBW010000021.1 GCA_021842145.1 Actinomycetes bacterium | reverse complement strand
ATCTCTGCCATCAAGAATTAAGTAATAATGCTCTGAATAACTGATAAGACACGGACAACGTGAACACCTGCCCACGGAATCGCTTTCAGAATTAGCCCTGCGGAACAAAGCCAGATCGTCCATATCAGACGCAACATCACTAACTACGGAAATCGCATACAAAAATCTCAATGGTTAAATAAAGGTAAGGAGTAACGCCTTCAGGTTCGTCGTCCAAAGTTCAATTTGAGGTGGTTCCATCGTCCGAGGGCCATGTAAATGGCAATGCGAAATCCAAGGGAGGCCCCAGCCGTGGAGTACCAGTTAACCTATTCTGGGCAATGGCGGTCTGGTTGTTCCGGCTTCAAAAATCCACGCCTTAGGTTGATAGCGCGAGGCCTGCCAGGTCTGTCACAACCCAATCATTCTGATTCATCACGGGTCGGAAGTCGTCGGATCGCAAAGGGACATCGTTCGCACCACGGGTGATCTCTGCCATCTGCAACCCTTTTGCAACCTAGAAAGGCATATTTTCGCAGTGGTAATTATCTTCGCCGCCGCCTGGGGGCCGGGGAAAATATGGAGGGAAAATGTCAGTATACGCCGCACCGGGAACTCCGGGGAGCATCGTCAACTTTAAATCCAGATACGAAAACTGGATCGGCGGGGAGTGGGTGGCCCCGAAAGCCGGCAACTACTTCGAAAATGTCTCGCCGGTCAACGGCAAGCCATTCTGCGAGGTGGCCAGGAGCGACTCTGACGATATCGAGCTAGCGATCGAGACGGCCCACCGGGCATTCATTGGTTGGTCTAAGACCTCGGTAGCCGAGAGGGCGAACATTCTAAACCGGATCGCCGACCGGATGGAAGCTAATTTAGAACTTATCGCCGCAGCCGAGACTTGGGACAATGGGAAGCCGGTTAGGGAGACACTCGCTGCAGACATTCCGCTCGCCATAGATCATTTCAGGTATTTCGCCGGTGCGGTCAGGGCTCAAGAAGGGACCCTCGGAGAGCTCGACGACGACACGGTCGCCTATCATTTCCATGAGCCGCTCGGCGTCGTTGCCCAAATCATTCCTTGGAACTTCCCGATCCTCATGGCCGCATGGAAGATCGCACCCGCCCTGGCGGCCGGAAACGCAATCGTATTGAAGCCAGCGGAGCAGACTCCTGTCTCGATACTCGTGCTAATCGAGTTACTCGGAGACATCCTTCCAGCGGGAGTTTTGAATATCGTAAACGGATTCGGCCTCGAAGCCGGGAAGCCACTCGCCTCACACCCGAGGATCGCCAAGGTAGCATTTACCGGCGAGACGACCACCGGTAGATTGATCATGCAGTATGCGAGCCAGAACATTATCCCGGTGACCCTAGAGCTCGGGGGGAAGAGTCCCAATATCTTCTTCGAGGACGTAGCGAGTGCCCGGGACTCCTTTTACGACAAAGCCCTAGAAGGCTTCACAATGTTCGCCCTCAACCAGGGTGAGGTTTGCACCTGCCCATCTCGTGCCCTCATTCAGGCCTCGATATACGACTCCTTCATCGCCGATGCTTTAGAGCGGACCAAGGCGGTCAAGCAGGGTAACCCGCTCGACACCGAGACCATGATCGGAGCACAAGCCAGCAACGACCAACTAGAGAAGATCCTTTCCTACATTGAAATCGGAAAGGCCGAAGGTGCCCAGCTGCTGACCGGAGGGGAGCGTTGCGAACTAAAAGGAGATCTCGCCGATGGGTACTATGTCACGCCAACGGTCTTTTACGGCCACAACAAGATGCGTATCTTCCAGGAAGAGATCTTCGGACCCGTCGTGTCGGTAACACAGTTCAAGGATTACGATGACGCCCTGTCTATCGCCAATGACACCCTCTACGGTCTGGGTTCGGGTGTTTGGACCCGTGACATAAATACCGCCTATCGCCTTGGTCGCGGGATTCAAGCCGGAAGAGTGTGGATCAACAATTACCACTCGTATCCTGCTCACGCAGCATTCGGAGGCTACAAGCAGTCCGGTATCGGGCGTGAAACCCACAAGATGATGCTAGATCACTACCAGCAGACGAAAAATATGCTGGTGAGTTACTCGCCAAACAAGTTAGGTTTCTTCTAACTTGGCCGGTCCGTCCAGAGTGGCGGTTAGCGAAGAGGCGGCGGAAGTATTCCGTCGCCTCTTCGACGCTAACGGTCCGCTCATGGTCCACCAGTCAGGTGGATGCTGCGACGGTAGCTCGCCCATGTGCTTCCTGGAGGGCGAGTTTATCCTCGGCGACTCAGATGTAAAACTCGGCGATCTCGACCTTGGCGATGGGCGCTACGTAGCCATGTGGATGTCAAAGTCGCAGTTCGAATATTGGAAACATACCCATCTGACCGTGGACGTCGTCAAAGGTCGTGGGGCCGGGTTTTCGCTAGAAGCACCGCTGGGTGTTCGGTTTCTAATACGGTCACGGCTACTTAGCGACGACGAGCTAATCTACTTCGGATCTTGAATCGGTCAAGAGTACCAGAGGCACATCTCAAAGCCCACGATTGAGCCTTTTTCTTGCTGCTTCTAAGAACCTGAGCATAACTGCTCAGAATCCTTAGACTTATCCGCACAAGGTTGATAAGAGATTTTGGTCTCTTGCAACTCATGCCCCTTGACGCTCAGTTGCGCCGGAGAACGTGCTAGCAAGATACACCGAACTTCCCTGTAGGGGGTATAGAGAGTGATCTCTTGATCGGAGTATCTGTGTAGCAGGTTCAAAGCAGCGTTGAAGTCAGCCTGGAGAACATCCCCGTTTGCATAGTAAAACTTATCCTGCTCACGCCTACCTTCCAGTAGATGTGTGTTGGAGTCCATTTGCGATGTATAGGCCGCATTCACGAGGACATGCCTCGCTTTACGCTGTTGTGTTGTAGCTCCAAGGCCTACCCAGACCAAGATTGTTCGTTTGTCGCCTGGTCAACTCCGCTGGCAGCTTTCACTAAAAGGTACAAGCCCACACTTGACTTTTTGACCTCGATCCACTCGAGGCAGAATGACCAATCTAGAAATACGTCAGAGCCAGAGCAGCTAAAGGTTGCCCTGGTTGCCGCATAGGCATTTTGGCCTTGGACTATCAACGGATCACCCTTCAGCGACGGCTAACTCCGGCGATAGGTCCTTCGGATTAGCTCGACTCGCGCCAACGCGGTGGCGCGTCTTGAGTGGTCGCGTGGGTGGAGGTCCGCAATGCGCTGGAACAACTCGACGTCATAGCGAGCCCAAGTACCACTAGCCCAGCGGTCCAAGCTCTCCAGGTCCCCTTGGTTGAGAACCGCCGCCCTGAGCTGCCACTCAAGGTTCATTCTTTCTTCGGCGATAAACGGCGAGTCAGAGTTTCCTAGCACGGGTCCGACGTAATTTTCGACCGCTTCGCTCACCCTCCCCTGCCTAAGCTGTTCCCTCAATGAGACGAAGTCCAGGCGCACTGGAAACAGAAATCTATACGGCTTGGAACCGACCACTTTTGGCCCTAGTAACTTCCGCAATCTCGACATCTCTGCTCGCACGGTAACCGGACTTACCTCACTCCCATAGAGGAATACCGCTACCTGCTCAGCGGTGACCCCTTTCGGATTAAGGGCCAAAATTACCGCTATTTCACTCTGTCGGCAGGAAAGCCTGATCTCCTGGCCCAGAAAGCGAACTACCGCCTCCTTTCTGCCCATGGTCTCTATACAAACCTCGACCATTGAAGGAGATATCTCCCCTCGCAGGAAATACCCCTCCCCGCCAGACAACCTCTCGACCGGTACCTCGTTGCCGTCTGGTAGAAGTGCACTTCCCTTAGCGGTATTAAGTTGGAGTCTGCCAGAAATCCAACATTCCGGAGACGAAGCGATTACGACGCCGTGGCGATCCAAAAGTGCCGACCCGACCTTGCGGTCTGCCCTTTGAAACAACGAGGCGAACTTAGAAGTCAGCTGGTTCCTCTTTGCCTTGATTTCTGCCTGACAGGTCGCCGATGCCGCCTTTACCAACGCCAAGCAGTAGGGACTCGAAACCATCTCGTTTCCGGTCAAATCTATGCTACCCAAGACTTGGTTAGAGTCGGGGTCTCTAATCGGTGCGGCAGCACACGCCCACGACCTAACCGGATCGCTATAGTGCTCACTTGGATGAATCTGAACCGGAGAACCTATCCTGAGGGATGTACCCGGGGCATTCGTACCGGCATGCTCTTCGTCCCAGAGGGCTCCTTCTACAAAGTTCATCCTCGAAGCTTGCCTCAGAGAACTACCATGGCCCTCCACCCACATTAGACAACCGGACTCATCGGCCACGGCGAGTAGGTTTTCTGAGTCAGAACTGACCTCACCGAGAAGACCCCTGATCAGGCCCATCAGGTCGGATAGTGGGTGTGCTTCACGCTTGGCCAAAAAGGCACTTTGGTCCTGCTCAACTGGAGGTAGCGATCTGCCCTCAGCGTCCACACCTGCGTCGAGGGACCTCTGCCAGGACTCCATGACCACCCGACGTACGCCTAAACTAGTATCGGCCGTGGTAAGAAACTCGTCCCTAGCCCCCTTTAGGTCACAGTCCCCACCGAAGCGCGACAAAGTAGTGAGCGACGCCGGCTTATCAGCAGCTAATCCAACAACTTCCCTGGTCCTAGGCAATTAAGACCCCTTCGGTGAGCGCTTCAAGCAAAATGAAAACCCAACCCAGATCGCCAGCAAGTGTGACCATTGTAACAGCAAAACGATCGAATTATTGAATCCAACGATCAGTCACCCAGCGGTGTATATAACTAAATCCTTAGGTTAAGTGAACCTGCCCCAAGGGGAACTGGCGAAGCTCAGCCTGAGACGGAACGGGCGCTTGCCACCATGAAATTGATTAGCCATCCTTCGGTTTGCCATGACTTAGCGTTGGAAATATTCGGCCCGTTTCGGGCATCGAGGTCGGCTAGTGATCGAATCACCTGGCCGATTCCGTCGGCACCAATTCGATCCAAAGGTTTTTTTGTTTCCAAAAGTCCAGGTCAGCGAGGTAAAGCTGACGCATGATCCCAATGCGGATGCTCGAAGGTGGATGTGTACTCCTATAGTTTATAATGTTGATCATATTAGTCAGGAATTGAGACAATTGGAGTTACAGTGGGGCTAACCGAAGACCAGGAAACCAGTGTTGATAAGTCATCCGTGGAACTGATCAAGGAGTCTTCCAACGGCCTTCGCGGTTCGATTGCCGACGAGCTCCATAATGGCCTCAGTTCGTTTTCTCCAGATAATGAACAGATCCTGAAATTTCATGGAGTATACGCCCAGGACGATAGGGACCTCCGCAAGGAGAGAGTGCGGGCAAAGCTAGAAGTCGAGCATATCTGCATGATTAGAATCGCCCTTCCCGGAGGTGTCATTAGCGCCGAACAGTACCTTGCTATCGATTCTCTAGCGGGAGAATTTAGTCACGCTGCCCTCAGGCTGACCACCCGTCAGGGAATCCAGTTCCATTTCGTTGTCAAGTCCGACCTTGAGGTTCTACTTAGGAGGATCAACCAGACCCTCCTGACGACCTGGGGTGGCTGCGGAGATGTAGTTCGAAACGTCACCGCCTGCCCGAGCTCACCAAGTGGCCTCGATGACGCTGGGTTGTCCGAGTTAGCAAAAAAGATATCGTTGCGATACAAGGCACCCTCTGATGCATATCTTGAGCTTTGGGTTGATGGAGAAAAGATTCCTAACGAGATAATTGGTGCCCCAGGCATCGACACCTCGGTTTACGGAGAAGCGATGCTTCCAAGAAAGTTCAAGATAGGCCTAGCCCGGTCTTCCGACAACTGCACTGACGTCTTATCCTGCGACCTCGGCATTGTTATCGACGAGGACGACCCGAAAAGGGTGAGGATCTATGTGGGTGGAGGAATGGGACGATCAGCGTCGGATGAGTCCACCTTCGCCAGGTTGGCGGACCTCCTTGGGGAGGTCGATCGAAAGGATATCTTTGGGGTCGCTGACGCAATAATCTCGATCCAAAGAGACAATGGCGATCGGCGCGACAGGTCACACGCAAGGTTTAAATATCTAGTTGACCGGTGGGGGGTTGAAACTGTCCGTAAAGAGGTGGAGCGACTAAGTGGCATCAAGGTTGATCCAGCTATTCCGGATACCTTCTCACAGACCACCGACCACCTTGGTGTGACAAATGATATCGATGGTCACTTCGACTTCGGGGTAAAGCTCCCATCGGGCCGAATAAAGGATGCACCCGGCCTCTTGTACCTAACCACAATCAGACGGCTAGTCAAGCTGGCAAACCCTAAATTGGCGGTCACCGCCAAAGGAGACCTACTTCTAAAAGGGATACCCGCTAATTTAAAGCCGGACTTCTTCAAGATCCTCCGGGACCTCCCGGAACTGGATGCTAACTCCCAACCGAAGGTCTTCAGAGAGTCATTCGCCTGTGTCGCACTTCCGACATGTGGGCTCGCCTTAGCGGAGTCTGAACGGTATCTGCCTTTTTTCCTCGCCGAGTTAACTGAACGTCTAGAGGAACTTGATCTAGCGGATCAGGCCATTGAAGTAAGGATGACCGGCTGCCCTAACGGCTGTGCCAGGCCGTATTTGGCAGAAATTGGAATCGTCGGAAGGTCTAAGCGCTCTTACGACATCTACCTCGGCGCCGACCGCCAGGGAACACGTCTTGGCAGCCTCTTCGCCAAAGATGTAGATCGTCAGTCGCTGGTAGACGTACTTACTCCGACCCTCAAGCAATATAGGGACAATCGATTCAAAGGCGAATCCTTCGGCGACTTCGTAAACCGTCAGCCTTATGAGCTGATCGAAACCCTCAAACCGACACCAAGGGTCAGGATCCGCACAAGCACCTCGGAGGCCGCCCGATGATAGTCTCACTGCGGCTATCCGGGGTGAAAGTCCTGGTTATTGGCAGCTCCCAGGAGGCGCTCGACAGGGCCCATTCCCTGATCCATGAAGGGGCAAAAGTCGTCCTCTACTCCCCTAACCTTCGACCCAACCCCGAAGGCGGCGTTCTCCTGGTTAAAAAAGAACGGCCCTCGATCAGAGAACTCTTCACCGCTCGGGTGGTGATAGCTACCGACCGCAACCCAAGGGTCAATTCATGGTTATTCAGATGGAGGTCGGTCTGTGGCTTCTTCTTGAACACCCTCGACGAAAAGGAGACATGCGACTTCTACCACATGTCAACGAGGACTCCTCAGCCGGGCATCACCTTGGCGGTCTCCACTTCCGGGGCGTCTCCGTCGTTTGCTAAGTCGTTGGCGAACCGACTTGCCGCCTCTATTACTTACACGGACTTCGAAGTCCTCCAGGGACTGGCCGAGATACGCAGTACCTTGATCGCCGATGGGCGCTCCACATTCGGATACAACTGGCACGACGCTGAACAAGCACTCCGTTGTCGAATAACAGGCCTTAATACCTCGCAAAAAGCGAGCTAGCGAAAAGATCTATAGAGCGAAAAGATCACCCATTTGTCGTATTACATCACTATTTTTCTATATCCATCTAATACCTGATACTACGAGAAGTTTTACTAAGATTCCCAAAGCAAAAAAGGAGAATTATGCCACCAGCTAAAGTCTTTGACGCACCGGTCATCTGGTTTACTGGGCCATCGGGTGCCGGAAAATCGACAATCGCAACCGGCGTTCTTAGAGTACTCCAGGACAGAGGCGTCGCAGTCGAGGTACTGGACGGTGACGAGATCCGTAATGAGCTCTCTCCTGATCTTGGGTTCACCAAGGCCGACCGAGACCTCCAGGTGAGCCGACTGGGCTATCTGGCTCACTTACTGTCAAGAAATTCAGTTCTGGTCCTCGTCTCCGCTATTAGTCCCTATCGCGAATCACGGGATAGGGCACTCTCAAGGAGCAGAAGGAGGTTCGAAATACACGTCCATGCGGACCTAGACGTCCTGATAGCTCGCGATACGAAGGGGCTGTACCGCCGGGCGATAGCCGGTGAAATCAGCGGACTCACCGGCTATGACGACCCCTACGAGGCCCCTTTGGATCCTGACCTAGTAATCGATACCGCGCAGAGTTCCCTCCAGGACTCAATCGACGCAGTGCTAGACCTCCTGGATCAAGGGGTGCAACAAGCGGTTCAGCGAGGGGTTCAGCGAGGGGTTCAGATTGACAAAAGTGCTTGAAGAAACGGCCAAGGAGTGCATAAGGTGGGCAGTTGGCAGCTTCGATAATCTGAAAATGTCCACCGGGCTCAACGTGTCTGGCCTGGTACTGGTTGACCTGGCGGCTAAGGCGGGCTACCAGGGAGAACTCCTCTTCGTAGATACCGGTTACCATTTCCCCGAGACGATCAAAGTTTTCTCCGAACTCGATCTGCGCTACCCGGAGATCTCTTTTATAAAATTATCTGCCGAAATCAAAACCGAAGAACTTTACCTCAGCGACCCAGAGAAGTGTTGTCAGATCAACAAAGTGGATCCACTTGACGAGTACCTAAAGCGCACGGGTACCGATGCACTGCTGAACGCTCGAACGAGGGCGAGCTCGCCGAGTCGCAGAGACCTCCAAATGGTAGAAGCCGGGCAGATATGCCGGATTAACCCTTTGACCCTATGGTCGCTGGAGGATCTCGATAGATACCTCGCCGAAAACGATATCCCGCCGCACCCGCTCTATGAGTTGGGATTCACCTCGATGGGATGTTGGCCGTGCACCAAGGCGACCAAGCCCGGAGACGACCCACGTTCGGGACGTTTCGTCGGTCAGGGGCGGCTCGAGTGTGGCATCTGGTCCAAGTCGTCGTAGCACGAATTTAGCTAAGCAGATAAAAATCCTCAAAGTAGAAGTGGCAAGTGGCAGTAGAAGGAAGAATGGATCACCTAAAGATAAACCCAGTGCACCAAGGCGTAGGTAGAACAAACGAATTGACTACCCCGACTATCGCTGTTGCGGAGCGGCTCAACGACAGCTATGCACAGTGGGAGTGCAATCCCCGTCAATTGGCAGACCTAGAGATGATTGCGATCGGCGCCTATTCCCCGCTTGAAACCTTCATGGGTTACGACGACTGGATTTCTTGTATCGACTCGATGCACCTCGTCTCTGGCGAGCTTTGGCCGATACCGATCACCTTCCAGCTTCCCAAAGGCTGGCTGCCTAAGGGTAAGACCAAGCTTCGCCTTGTAAAATCGGGGCATCCGATTGCGACAATGGACATAGTAGAAAGGTTCGAGGTAGACCTTGAAGTCGAGGCTCAATCGGTCTACCAGACCACTTCCGAGGAGCATCCAGGGGTAAAGGCCCTCTATAACGGGGGTTCTGAGGCTATATCTGGCCCGATAGTTTTTCACGAAATCCCAAGGCAGTACACCGAGCACGAGTACCTGACCCCCCTCGATGCACGAATGGAATTCGAGGCTCGCGGATGGAAGACGATAATCGCCTTTCAAACTCGCAATCCGATCCACCGCGCACACGAATACCTTCACAAGGTTGCCCTCGAACTCATTGATGGTCTATTTTTAAACCCGCTCGTCGGACTGACCAAGGGAGATGACGTTTCAGCGGCAACCAGAATGAAGGCCTACCGGGTACTCCTGGAGAACTACTACCCGGCCAATAGGGTTGTCTTAGGCGTCTACCCAGCAGCGATGAGGTACGCCGGGCCCAAGGAAGCGATACTGCACGCCATTTCGAGAAAGAACTACGGATGCAGCCACTTTATTGTGGGGCGAGACCACGCCGGGGTGGGCGACTATTACGGGACCTACGCCGCACAGGAAATCTTTGATCAGTTCCCCCAAGAAGAGATCGGAATAACCATCGTACGCTTCGAGCACAGCTTCTTTTGCAAAAGGTGCGAACAGGTGGTTTCAAAGAGGACGTGTCCACACGATTCCGCCCACCACTTGGTACTTTCTGGAACCAAGGTCCGAGAGATGTTGAGCAGCGGCCAAGAACTCCCCTCTCAGTTCTCCAGGCCCGAGGTAGCAAAGGTACTTATCGACGCCTACAAGGATTGACCGCACAAAGTTTGCGAACGACCTCGCAAACTGCTACTGACCTCGTAGCTATTATTGGCTCTCATCTAGCAATCAAGCTGGCGCCTGGTTCTTCGGGCCAAAATGTCTTCATTCGGTCCTTGGCAGACCACGGTGAGACATTTTGGTCAAAGGCCTTGCTCGTCTTCTACTAATTCGGCATAGATCCAATCGGGCATAGCTATCGGACGCCTGCTCTCTCCGTCTATGCCGACATAGACCGCCCGAGCTGAAAAACTACGCCTCGGATACCCCCCAATTGCCGTGCCTTCGTTCCGCTTTGGCAAAGGCGGACACACCGCAGATGCATCAAAAACGAGTTCGAAGGAGGTCTTCCCCTTCTTCGACAGGCCGAAGACGATCTCAAAGAGTTCCCCGACGTATAGCGGCGAGAACCACTCGATGTCCATCTTCTTAACAACGACTTCCCAAGGCGAGTCCCCGAGGGTAACCCCGATTCTGCGCAGCCATCCGTCGAGTGCATCGTCGATGTACTTCAAATAGTGAGCGTTATATACGATCCCTTGCGCGTCTAGGTCAGAAAAGAGCACGCTCCTAGTCTCGACTAGTCTCCTAGGGATCAATTCTGCCCGTCCTTCTCTTTATCCGAGGTCTTCAAAACTTTTCGATTCCTGATTAAGCCTCTCGGTGAACTCGACGAGTTGGTCTTTGACCGCTTCGATTCCCGAGCCACCTGGGGTTACCCTACGCCTGATCGCACCACCGGGCTCGACAATTTCAAGGGCTTCGATTCCCAGCTGGGGATGGGCTGCGACGAGTTCCGAAATTGGTACTCTACGCTCCACTGAATCCCTGATGATTCCACCGACAATTCCATGGGCCTTCCTAAAAGGAATACCCTTCATGACTAGGAACTCGGCTAGGTCTATCGCTACAAGTGCCTCAGAATCGGCGGCTGCCTTCATGGTTGCGTAGTCGAAGTTAGCGGTCGCAAGCATCCCCGCCGTCGCCTTCAATGCGAGGGTTACGGTATCGAGGGAGTCAAAGAGCGGCTCCTTGTCCTCTTGAAGGTCGCGATTGTAAGAGAGTGGAAGGCCCTTTAGTGTGGCTAACATTCCGGTCAGATTTCCGATCAGTCGTCCCACCTTGCCCCGCGAGAGCTCCGCAATATCGGGATTCTTTTTGTTGGGCAGCATCGAAGATCCGGTCGAATAGGCGTCGTCCAGTCGGACAAAGCTGAACTCCTCCGTCGACCACAGGACTATCTCCTCGCCAATCCTCGAAAGATGAATTCCGATAGTGGCTAGTACGAAAAGCGTCTCGGCTACAAAATCTCGATCGGAAACTGCATCGAGCGAATTTCTAAATCGTCCCGCAAACTCGAGCTTCGAAGCGACGAAGTCGGGTTTTAGCGGTAGTGTCGATCCGCCTAACGCTCCGGCCCCGAGGGGTGATACGTCCACCCTTTTATAGGCGTCGGCTATCCGCTCCAGGTCACGCATGAACGCCCACCCGTGGGCCAACATGTGATGGGCAACCAAGATAGGCTGGGCTCTTTGGGTATGGGTGTAACCCGGAAGGTATGTATCGCCGGCGGATTCAGCGAGATCGAGTAGCACCCTCTCCAAGGCGATAACGTCCCTTGCCAGCCCTTTAAGTGCGCCCTTTACAAAAAGCCGCAGGTCCGTAGCGACCTGGTCATTCCTGCTCCTACCGGTGTGCAGCTTCGCACCGGTATCCCCGGCTATCTCTGTTACTCGCCTCTCGATGGCCGAGTGAATATCCTCGTCTCCCTGGGAGACGAAGTTTCCCTCCTCCATCTCCCTCTCAACCTGGTCCAGGGCACCGAGGAGTATCTCTGATTCGAGTGGCGTTAGGATCTTGGACTCCTTCAAGCCAAGGACGTGTGCCTTAGACCCGAAGATGTCCTGCCTCCAAAGCCTGATATCAAAAGATAAGCTCTCGGTAAAAGCCATCAACTCGTCTGCCGGAGTTGATGAAAACCTTCCTTGCCAAAGTGTCATAGATCTTTACCTAGTCCAATTTCCCTTGCTTCGATGCCCAAGTCTGGACGCCTAAGCCAAAAATCCTCACAAAGCCTTCAGCATCTTGATGGCGGAACAGGTCGGACGAATCATAGGTCGCAAGCGAATAGTCATAGAGCGAGTGTGGGCTCCTCCTCCCCTCGACATGGAGTGCATTTGGTTCGAGCACCAGTCGGACTTCTCCGGTGACAAATTCCTGGGAGTAGTCCAAAAAGGAGTCGTATGCCGCCTTTAGGGGGGAAAACCACATTCCGTCATAGACTAGCCGAGACCACTCATTTTGTATTCGCCGCTTTTCGTGGGCCAATTCCCTCTCCAAAGTGACGTCTTCTAGGTCTGCGTGCGCTGCGATCAAGGCAATCGCAGCGGGGGCCTCGTAGACTTCGCGGCTTTTAATGCCAACCCGTCGATTCTCGACCATGTCGATGCGCCCGATCCCATATGATCCGCAGAGTAAATTGAGCTGATCGATAAGCTGGACCAGCGACAACGTCCTCCCGTTGATCGAGGTGGGCTTCCCCCTTTCGAACCCTAAAATCACCTCAGAGGGTTCACTTTGGCTAGCAATAGTCATTTCGTAGACGCCCTTTGGCGGAGAGACCCACGGATCCTCCATCTCCCCACATTCGATAGCCCTACCCCACAAATTCTGATCGATTGAGTAGAGCTTCTCCTTGGTCGCTTTAACTCTTACGTCATGTTTCGCTGCGTAATCGATCGAATCTTCCCGCGAGAAGCCCCAGGTCCTCACGGGTGCGACTATCTCTAAGTTCGGGTTCAACGCTCGTATAGAGACCTCGAATCGGACCTGGTCGTTACCTTTCCCGGTGCAACCGTGCGCCACGGCTTGCGCTGAATACCTCTTGGCTGCGTCAACGAGGTGCTTTGAGATGATGGGCCTAGACAGCGAAGAAACGAGTGGATATTTGCCCTCGTATAAGGCATTTGCCCTTATAGCCGGGAAGACATATTCGTCGGCGAACTCGTCCTTAGCATCGATCACCTCGACGGCAATGGCCCCCGCCTGGGTAGCCCTCTCCTTTAGCTCATCAAAATCGCCGCCCTGGCCAACGTCGACCGACACCGCAACAACCTCGTAGCCGAGTTCGACACTGAGCCACTTGACTGCGACGGAGGTGTCCAAACCGCCGCTATAAGCCAACACGAGCCTCTTCTTTCCCATTTATCCGGCCCTTTCTATCTGGTAAATCTTTGATCTCAACTAAATCGATTGAGCCATTGCGACTCCTAGTAGGTTAACTTAGCTCGGCACCGCCCGGAAACGATGGTCCACGCCAAGGCGCCAGCCCCAAAAGGCACCCAAAAAAGGCACCCAAAAAAGGACAAGGTCAGCCCAACGATATACCCGCCAGCTCCGACATCCTTTTTGCCAAGATGTGCCCTGCGGTAGGCTCATCGGCGATCGCCAATAGGGTATCGTCTCCGGCGACTGTCCCAAGAAGTCCGTCGATCCTGGACCTATCGAGTGCCGACGCTACCACGTGTGCACAACCCGGTGGGGTTCTAAGAATGACGAGGTTTCCTGAGACCGATATCTCAACCACCCACTCGCCCATTACCCTCTTGAGGTGATCGAAGGTCGACGACTGGTCTTTCGGTAGTTCCGGTATCGCATAGACGCTCTCCCCCTCAAATCCCTTTACCTTTATGGCTCCGAGTTCATCGAGGTCCCTCGACACCGTCGCTTGGGTAGCGATGATACCGTCTTCTGCCAACAACGTCACAAGTTCAACCTGCGAAGCAACCTGCTGCGACTGGAGAATTTTTGCTATACGGTACTGCCTTTGATTCTTAGCCACCATCGCTAATTCGCCTTCCAGAAGAGTTTCAACAGGAGCCCCCTCATCGAGTGGAGGCGATTCTCCGCCTGAATCCAGACGATGGAGTCCTTACTGTCGATGACATCGGCACTAACTTCAAGTTCCCGGTGCGCTGGTAGGCAATGCATAAACTTGACACTATCCCCCGCCAGTCCCATGAGTTCCGAGTTAACCTGGTAGGAAGAGAAGGCCTTGAGTCGGGTCTCGGTCTGATCCTCCTGGCCCATCGACACCCATACGTCGGTATAGATGAAGTTGGCCCCCTTGACCGCCACTTTAGGATCGGAAACCTTCTTGACCACTCCCTCACCGACGTTAAGCTCGGCTAGGAAAGGATCGTCGAACTCATATCCTTCAGGTGAAGAAATTGTCACCTCGATCCCAGCGTAAGAGGCAGCCTTGGCCAGTGAACTGGCCACATTATTTGAATCTCCGACGTAGGTCAACTTTGCATGGTCACCGCCGGACCATAGCTGCTTGATGGTCAATACGTCTGCGAGTGCCTGCACGGGATGGGACCGATCTGATAGCAAATTAACTACCCCAACACCCCGGGGCACCGATACCGAAGCGAAGTTCTCGAGGGTCTGGTGACTCTTGACCCGTGCGCAGATCAGGTCGTGGTAGCCACTCAGGGTAGCTGCGATATCGGAGGCGCTTTCTCGAACCCCGATTCCTATCTCCTGATCTACCATCGTAGTGACGCCCCCACCAAGCTGACGAATCGCTACTTCGGTGGAGTTCCGCGTTCGCAAAGAGGGCTTTTCAAAGACCGCTGCGACACTCTTATTTGACAGCACCTTCGGAGGATTGCGCAGTGCGGAGAAGTCCAGCACCTCTGCAAACTCCTCGGGGGTGAGGTCGTCGATATCAAAAATTCTCCTAGCCAAACTCATTTGCGACCCTTTCGAAAATTGCTATTCCCTTGGCGATCTCGTCGGGGGTAATTACCAAGGGTGGCGCAAGCCTCAGCCTCTGGGGTCCGGTATGAGAGAGGACCAATCCGTATTCGAGGGCCAAAGAGACAAACTTGGCCGCTACCGGCTTGGTTAGCTCAACCCCGATCAGCAATCCCCTTCCACTTAGCGACTTGACCAGTCCTATCCGCATAAGTGAATCCCTCAGGATCGATGATGACCTATTGGCCGCATCGGCGATCCCAAGCCTTTCCATTTCGTTAACGACACAGAGGCCGACGGCGGTAGCTAGCGCCCCTCCCCCGAAGGTGGATCCATGATCTCCGGCCTGAAATGCTCCTGCGACGGCCTCTTTGGCCCAAATCGCCCCGATTGGAATACCGTTTCCGAGGGCTTTAGCCAAAAGGACGATGTCGGGAGATATAGATGAGTGTTGGAATGCGAACCACTTCCCGGTCCTGCAGAGCCCGGTCTGCACCTCATCGAGGATTAGCAGCACCCCGGTCTCCCTGCAAACCTCCTCTACCTGGTCCAAATAGTCCGGAGGAGGATCTATCACTCCCGCTTCACCCTGGATCGGCTCCAGAAGGACCGCTGCTGTATTCGGCCCAATCGCCGCACGCAGCGCAGCGATGTCTCCGAACTCGACGTGGGTAAAACCCTCGAGCATCGGCAAAAAGGGAAGTTTCTTGGAGAACTGACCCGTCGCGGCTAGTGCGCCCATCGTCCTTCCATGAAAACCCTGACGCATAGCTACGATCTCAAACCGGTCGGCGCCCCCCCATCGTCTGGCGAGCTTGATCGCCGCCTCGTTAGCTTCGGCCCCAGAATTACAAAAAAAGACCCTCCCGTTAGATTCAGACGCTATCTTCTCGTCGATCGCCTTCGCTAGTCTTCCCGCATTCTCGTTATAAAAGTAGTTCGATACGTGCCAAAGCTTCTTGGACTGTTCAATTAGGACATTGTTAATCATCGAATTGGAATGGCCGAGTGAGACCACGGCGATGCCGGCTAGGAAATCGATGTACTCCCTGTCGGAATCGTCATACAGCCTCGCCCCTTCACCCCGTAGAAAGCAGACCCTCCTCGGGCCGTAGGTCTTCATCAAGAAGTGCGACTCAAAGGGATCAGACCCCCCAACTGCGGCGGTCGCTACGTCAAGTCCGGGATCGCTCACTTGTCCACCACATCCTCAGTGATCATTGTGCCTATACCCCTATCGGTCAGCATCTCCAAAAGGATCGCATGCGGAATCCTCCCGTCGAGAATGTGTACCGAGGATACCCCACTCTTGCTAGCCGAAAGCGCACTTTGGAGCTTAGGACGCATTCCACCTTGAATAGTATCAGTACTCAAAAGTACCTCTAGTTCACCTGGCTGCATCCTGTGTATGAGGGTATTTGGGTCGTCAACTTTCCTTCTTACCCCTTCGACGTTGGTCATGTAGACCAGCTTTTCGGCACCGATTTCCGCCGCCAGTTCTGCGGCCCCAAAGTCTGCGTTGATGTTGTACCCCTGCCCTTGCGAATCGGCACCAATCGTCGCTACTACCGGAATCAGACCATCCTTGAGGATCGATAGAATTATTTCTGGATTTATCGATTCAATATCGCCGACAAAGCCGATATCGCCCTTCGCCTTAGTCGCCACTATCAGGGATGAATCGAGGCCAGAAACCCCTACGCCTTTCGCTCCATGGCGGTTAATCGCCTGGACAATCGATGGATTCAACTTTCCGAGTAAAACCATCTTGACGACTTCAAGGGTTTCGGCGTCGGTCACCCTCAATCCATTCAAAAAGGTAGAAACCTTTCCAATCCTGTTGAGCCAGTCGTCGATCTGTGGTCCACCTCCGTGGACTACCACCGGCAGAATCCCCACCGAATGGAGTAAGACGATATCCTCGGCGAAGGAGTCCAGCTCTTGGTCTATCTCCTCCTTTGGGTCGACCCGGTCACCTAAAACATTTCCCCCATACTTGACGACCACGCACTTGCCCATGAACTTTTGAATATAGGGCAGCGCCTCTAGCAGAATCGAGGCCCAAGCCGATGGGTCCGAGCTAGGAAGGTGGGTTGCATCAATCACTGAGTCTCGGTTCATGAGGTCCTCATGTTTTCCGCTATGTATTCAGGTGAAAGGTCGGTCGTGGTCACCGTCGCCTCGGCGCTACCAAGTCCAAGGTCGCATTCGATCAATATTTCCCTCTTGGCCATAACCTTGCCCAGGGCTACCGGATCGAAATCGACTGAAATCCCGCCCCTGGCCACTTCAATGCCGCCGTAGGATACGCTCAATCGGTCCAAGTCGAACTCAGCACCAGCCGAACCGAATTCCGAGGCAATCCTTCCCCAGTATGGATCGGAACCATAGAACGAGCACTGGACGAGCTGCGAAGATGCCGCCTTTTTTGCGAGAATAAGGGCGTGCTCTTCATCTAAGGCACCAAAAACCCTGATCCTGACGAGCTTGTGTGCTCCTTCGGCATCCATGGCCATCTGGTCTGCGAGGGACCTACATACTTGCGCCAGAGCGTCGGAAAATACTGAAGGGCGAGGTTCCACGCCAACTCGAGACGATAGCAGGATGACGGTATCGTTGGTAGATGTACAGCCGTCGATCACGAGCCTGTTGAAGCTGCCCTCCACCGCCTTGGATAATGCAACTTGTGCAATCTCTGGTGTTAACTTGGCGTCTGTGGTGATGACGCTGAGCATCGTCGCCATATTCGGAGCGATCATTGCCGCTCCCTTGGCGATCGATCCTATAGAAAAACCCATCCCCAGATGTGTCGCCGTTTTAGGGACCGTATCGGTTGTCATGATCGCCCTGGCGGCCCTGTTTGCCCCATCTTGATCACTCGAAAGGCCCCCTACCAGGTCCTTGACCCCAAGTCTGATCGGCGTGGTATCAAGGGGTATCCCAATGAGACCCGTAGAGCAAACCAGCACTGTCTCCTCTGGAACTCCGAGTTCTTGGGCCACAAAGCGTGTCATGTCTATAGCGTCACTCATCCCCTTTTCGCCGTTGGCTGCGTTGGCATTGCCGCTGTTGAGGATGACGGCATAGGCACTGTTTTTGGAGGCCGCCAGGTGGGACTTGGACACCCTCACAGGGGCGGCAGCCGAGCGATTCTGGGTGAAAGTCGCAACGGCGACCGCCGGCTGACCGGTATTCGTCGCCACCAGCGAAAGATCCATCGCCCCCGAGGCCTTAATTCCACATGCAATACCGTTCGCCCTAAAACCTTTGGGTGTAGTGACACTCAAGGCCAAACTCCTATCTCACTTAGACCCAGGGATTCATCGACTCCGAGGGCGACATTTAGTGCTTGGACCGCCTGCCCAGCGGCCCCTTTGACTAGGTTATCGAGGGCGCCAAATGCCATAACCCAGTTAGTTCGCTGATCAAATGTGGCAAAGACCTTTGCCCTGTTCGTACCGTAGGTCGACCTCGTAGTTGGCGCGCCGTCCTCGACGTCGACAAAGGGGTCATCAAAAAAGGTCCGTTGGTAGCAGGATGACAAGAGCTCATCGGCGTCCTTGGGATCTAGCGCCTCGATTCGATCGGTCGGCCTAAGGTAACATGTGGCCAGTATTCCCCTCGTCATTGGTGCTAAGTGGGGGGTGAAAAGAACCTTAGCATTGGTATTTTGCTCGATCTCAATGGTGTGCCTATGGGTTTTCAGACCATAAGCGGAGAAGTTCTCGGCCACCGACATGAACATATTCTGGGCCTTGTTGGTCCTTCCGGCCCCAGAAACGCCAGATGCAGCGTCGACTATCACCGGTTCGGACTGGACTAGGGCCTCATCGATAAGTGGCTTAATCGCCAGAGAGGCCGCAGTGACATAACAACCCGGAGCGGCGATAAATCTCGACCCCTTAAGTTGGTCCCGATTGAATTCGACGAGGCCATAAACCGCCATCTCAAGTAGCTCAGGTTGACGGTGGTCAACGCCATACCAAATTCGGTAATCTTTGGGGTCCTTTAATCGATAATCTGCACCGAGGTCTACAACTATCAGTTCCCTCTCAATGAGCTGCGGAACGTAATCCTGCGAAGCCCCATGCGGAAGGGCAAGAAATACAACCTCGACCGCCAAGTCATCCACTACGCCTAGCAACTTCTCCGTTGAAGTCATCTCCAGGTCGACATCCGCCAGCCCGGCGTGGCTCTCTTTTACGGTTAAGCCCGCAGATGACTCCGCAAAAACCGCAACCAGCTCGAACAAGGGGTGCCTGGTACAGATCTTTATCAACTCGGCGCCTGCAAAGCCGGACGCCCCGGCTATCGCTACTTTCATCATCAAGATCCTATATTCGAAACCCATGCAATAATGCATTATCATGCAAGATTTTGCTCATTTATGCATCACCGGATACCCACTGCCCCCCTGGGACCTACGAACCAAGGTCAGCGGGGTTCCTTCAGGCCGTCCTGAGTTTCGCATCAAAGGTCGCACTCATGTCAGACGCCACACGAGCGATTACGTCTTGTATCTCTTTTTCGGTAACGGTCGCAGTCTGATTCTGCAGTCGGATCTTCACCGCCAGGGACTTGGTAGCTTCACCCAACTCCTTTGACTTATAGCTATCGAAAAGGTACACCGATTCGCATAACTCCCCTACAAAGGATCGAATAGCCCTTACCACCTCCTGGGCTCCTACGGTTTCAGGGACGAGGAATGCCAGGTCGAATTCAGATGGAGGGAAAGGACTTATCGGCTTGGCTTGAATCGCACCGGGAAGTTGGGAAAAGAGCACTCCCAGGTCCAATTCGAGGTAGGCCACCCTATCTTTTGTGGTATTGGATGTCAGTGTCGCAACGAGGTCCCGATCCAATTCGCCTAATATCCCTGCTGGGATAGCGTTACAAACCACCGCCGCCGATCGTGTCGGATGAAGCTTTGGCCAGGAGGTCAAGACTGACCCAGAATGCAAAACGTTAGCGGTATCGAGGATCGGCGGAGGTAATTTAAAAAAACCGAAACAGAGTCCAAGTAATCGAGTCATCTCGTCGATCGCCGAATCAGGGCGGGCCAACAAAAATGCCAACCTTTCGGTCTCGAGGGGAAGTCCCTCCTCCGTCGCCTTGGGTTCAAATACCTTTCCTATCTCAAAAAGTCTTATTGGAAAATTCTGCCTATTCGAATTATGAACCAGCGCCCTCGCCATCGATGGGAGCAAGGAGCGCCTAAGGACCGACTCCTCTTTGGCCAGCGGATTACTAAGTGAGAGATCGGAA
>JAKCBW010000020.1 GCA_021842145.1 Actinomycetes bacterium | reverse complement strand
GCCTTGAGGTACTCACTTCGGCTACTATCGGCTCCAGCCAATTCATGGACCAGGCCCTCTCGGCGATCTCCTTCTCGACAAGCTCGATCGACACCGGGTTGTCTCCGATTCCAAGCACACAAGCGGCTTCACATGGCGCTGGGCACAACCTTCCGGTGAACTCTGGGAAGTTATTCGTGGAATGCAGCTTCGCCGAAGCTTCACGCCACATGTCCCGATAGACGAGATCGTTCCATTCGGGTATGACATTCCCTAGCGGGCAGCCGTTATGGCAGAAGGGGATCCCACAATCCATGCACCTAGCCGCCTGGAGGGCGACGTCGGCCTTCGCTATCGGCTCGTAGACCTCCTTCCAATCTCTAACCCTTAGCTCGACGGGCCTGCGTTTGGCTCCTTGGCGCTGGTACTTCAAAAATCCCTTAGGATCTGCCACCGATCATCCTTTCAAAAGTACCTACAGTGGAGGCTCCTGCGACTCCGGCTTCATTTACGGTCGGACCACCAACGCTGCTGATGGGGTGGTGATTCCTCACAGGTCGCTTCCTTGTGACCTCTTGGCAGCCTGCGCTAGCAGAGCGGCCTTGTAATCCCTCGGAAACACCTTGACAAAATGTCTGGACTCTTTGGCAAAATCCTTCAGAATCGCCTCTGCAACTTCAGACCCCGTGTAACGGAGATGGCTCTGCAACTTATCCTTCAGCCAGCTGAGGTCTTCCTCCTCGAGGGGGTCGAGGTCGACCATTTCGACATTGACCATCTTGGCAAAACTCGACTCTGGGTCGTACACGTAGGCTTCCCCACCTGACATCCCGGCTCCGAAGTTCCTGCCAGTTGGGCCTAGTACGACTACCCTACCGCCGGTCATATATTCGCAGCCGTGATCGCCTATCCCCTCTACGACAGCCTGCGCTCCTGAGTTCCTGACACAGAATCGTTCTCCGACCACTCCTCGAATGTAGGCTTCTCCCGAGGTTGCGCCATAGAGCGCCACATTGCCAGCTATCACGTTCTCTTGGGCGATAAAGTTGGCCACTTCGGGTGGTCGCACGATCAGCTTCCCTCCAGAAAGGCCCTTGCCGAAGTAGTCGTTTGAATCTCCAACGAGTTCAAGGGTTATCCCCCTTGGAACGAAAGCACCGAAGCTCTGACCTGCTGATCCGGTAAACTTCACCGAAATGGTGTCCTCGGCTAAGCCGACGGCCCCGAATCTCTTGGTCAACTCATGGCCCAAAGTTGCGCCAACGCTACGATCAACATTTGAGATCGGAAGCTCGATACGGGTCGGCTCCTTTTCATTCAAGGATCTCTCTGAAAGGTCAATCAATCGATTATCCATCGACGACTCGAGGCCGTGGTCCTGAGAAGTCATCCTCCGCCTTGGGGCATCACTGGCAATATCGGCTAATTCGAAGATCGGCGAAAGGTCCAACCCTTGCGCTTTATAGTGCCCAATTGCTTCGGCGACATTTAGCGACTCAACCTGACCGACCGCCTCCTCGATCGACCGAAAACCGAGGGCGGCCAGAAGCTCCCTCACCTCCTGGGCGATGTATTCAAAGAAGGTAACCACGTACTCTGGCTTACCCGAAAAGCGCTTTCGAAGCTCTGGGTTCTGCGTTGCTATACCGACTGGGCAGGTATCTAAGTGACATACCCGCATCATCACGCATCCGGAAACCACCAGGGGAGCGGTCGCAAATCCGAACTCCTCGGCGCCAAGAAGTGCAGCGATGACCACGTCCCTTCCTGTCTTCAATTGGCCATCCACCTGTACGACGATCCGATCCCTCAAGCCGTTCGCCAAAAGGGTCTGCTGTGTCTCGGCTAGTCCCAACTCCCAGGGTGCTCCGGCGTGTTTGAGGGAAGTAAGTGGGGAGGCTCCGGTTCCACCGTCTCCACCGGAGATCAGCACTACGTCGGCGTGGGCTTTGGACACCCCAGCGGCTACCGTCCCTACCCCGACCTCCGACACAAGCTTTACGTGCACACGAGCCGAGGGGTTTGCCGACTTCAAGTCGTGGATTAATTGTGCTAAGTCCTCGATCGAATAGATATCGTGGTGAGGCGGAGGGGAGATAAGCCCGACACCCGCCGTCGAGTGCCTCGTTTTCGCTATCCACGGATAGACCTTCTCGCCAGGGAGCTGGCCACCTTCGCCGGGTTTTGCCCCTTGGGCCATCTTGATCTGCAGATCATCGGCGTTTGTCAGGTACTCCGCCGTCACTCCGAATCGACCAGAAGCGACCTGCTTTATCGCCGATCGGCGAAGGTCACCATTTGCATCTCGCACAAAGCGATCGGCGTCCTCCCCCCCCTCTCCGGTATTGGACTTACCGCCGAGCCGATTCATCGCTATCGCCAGCGTCTCGTGGGCCTCTTTAGATATAGAACCGTAGGACATCGCCCCGGTGGAAAAGTGCTTGACGATTTCGGAAACCGGTTCGACTTCTGATACGTCGATGGCGGGTCTGAGGCCAAAATTGAATCCAAACAGACCCCTTATGGTCGCTAGGTTCCTCGACTGATCATCTACCGCTTTTGAGTATTCACGGAAGAGATCCATCCGCTTGGACCGGGTCGAATGCTGGAGCTTGAAGACAGTCTCAGGATTAAAGAGGTGATATTCACCTTCCCGTCGCCACTGATATTCACCCCCGACGTCTAAGCCCCGATACGCCTGCTCGCTTGGCCTCATTAGGTGGGCGAGGTGATGGCGCTGGGAAACCTCGTCTGCGATAGTATCCAGGCCTATCCCGCCTATACGGCTCTGAGTGCCGTAAAAGTACTCGTCGATGAGGGCTCCGTCGAGACCTATCGCCTCGAAAACCTGGGCGCCGGTGTAGGAAGCAACCGTCGAGATCCCCATCTTCGACATAACCTTGAGAACGCCTTTGGTAGCAGACTTCACATAATTTCTCACCGCCTTGCGCGGTTCTATATCGGTCAAGATTCCTTCGCGAATCATGTCCACAATCGTGTCGAAAGCGAGGTAGGGATTTATGGCGGCGGCACCGTAGCCGAGCAAAAGAGCCATATGGTGGACTTCCCTCGCCTCGGCGGTTTCGACTACCAGACCAACTTGAGTGCGAGTCTCCTCTCGTACTAGGTGATGGTGGATCGCCGAAAGCGCAAGTAGTGACGGTATTGGTGCGAGGCTCTCGGTGAAGTGCCGATCCGACAGGACGATAATATTCGCTCCCTCCCGAATAGCCGAGGAAGCCTGCTCTCTGATCGAGTCCAAGGCGAGCTTTAGTCCCAATCCAGTCGCACTCGAGTCAAACAGGGCATCGATTACCTTCGCCTTATATCCTTCAACACCACCATCTTCGTGGATGTAGATCAGCTTGGCGAGTTCGTCGTTATCAATAATGGGATGCGGAAGGTGGATCTGTCGAACCGACTTTGCAGTCGGGGATAACAGGTTTCCTTCGGGTCCGATGGTAGCACCCATTGAAGTAACTAATTCCTCCCTGATAGCGTCGAGGGGGGGATTTGTTACCTGGGCGAAGAGTTGAGTGAAGTAGTCAAAGAGGAGCCTCGGACGCTTTGATAAAACCGCAATAGGTGTGTCGGACCCCATCGAGCCAATCGGCTCGATGCCGGTGCGCGCCATGGGGGCCAAAATAAGTCGAAGCTCTTCAGAGGTGTATCCGAACTCCCTTTGGGCTACGACCACCGAGGAGTGCTGGGGAACCAGCATGTGCCTCGGGGGAAGGTCATCGAGGGAGATAAGGTTCTCTTTGATCCAAAATGCGTAAGGGTGCTGCGAGGCGAGTTGAGCTTTAATCTCGTCGTCTGAGACTATTCGACCCAACGAAGTATCGATAAGAAACATCTTGCCCGGTTGGAGTCTGCCCTTTTTCGTAATACGAGACTGGTCTACGTCGATCACTCCGACTTCGGAAGCCAAGATTACGAGTCCGTCCTCGGTCACCCAGTATCGCGATGGCCGAAGGCCATTTCTGTCGAGAACCGCCCCAACGACGCTCCCGTCGGTGAATGTAATCGAAGCCGGGCCGTCCCAAGGTTCCATCAGTGAGGAGTGAAACTGGTAGAAGGCCTTCCGTTCAGGATCCATGAACTTGTGGTTCTCCCACGCCTCAGGGATCATCATCAATACGGCATGTGGAAGGCTCCTTCCCGCCATATGTAGGAGCTCAAGAACCTCGTCGAATGATGCCGAATCCGAGGCTCCAGGGGTGCAGATTGGAAAAATCCTACTTAGGTCGCCCGGGATTAATTCGCTTTCCAACAACGACTGCCTGGCGGTCATCCAGTTCCGATTACCTCTCAGGGTATTGATCTCACCATTGTGGGCTATGAGCCGATATGGGTGTGCGAGGCTCCAGGAGGGGAAGGTATTAGTAGAGAACCTCGAGTGGACTAGCGCAATAGCACTGGATAGGTCGGGTTCAGAGAGGTCGGCGAAGTACTCAGTCACCTGGGGGGTAGTAAGCATTCCCTTGAAAACGAAGGTCCGACCGGACAGCGACGGGAAGTAGATCCCATTTTGCTGCCTTTCCGACCTCTTCCTAATGACGAAGGCCAAGCGCTCAAGGGCCATGTGGCTCTCGCCACCGGTTGCAGAGATAAAGACTTGGAGCATCCTGGGCTCGACGGCCCTTGCCGTCGCTCCTAGGGAGGAGTTATCGGTGGGTACTTCCCGCCAACCGAGGATCCTTGCCCCCTCCTCCGCCACGATCTCGCCAAAGGCCTCCAACACTCCCTTGTCTGCCCCTGGATCGATGAAGGCTATCCCCGTAACGTAATGGAACTCCTCTGGCAACTCGAATTCGACCCTCTTGCGCCAGAAAGCGTCTGGGTTTTGAATTAAGATCCCCGCCCCATCGCCGGTATTGGGCTCTGCGCCCGAAGCACCTCGATGCTCAAGATTCAAAAGCGCAGTTATGCCCATCTGAACGATCGAGTGCTTCTTACGTCCCTCGACGTCAACTATGAAAGCCACCCCACAGGCGTCGTGCTCATTCTGTGGGTCATAAAGTCCGAAACGGCCTGGTGCCAATTTGGGCATCAAAGACTCCTTCATCAAATCGATTGCACCTGCTGGTGAAAAATTTCGTTGGTGCATCTTCGAGACGACTTTGGCCCAAAGCTTTGAGCTATCAAATTTACCAGCCCAACTATGTCGGTTCTGCTATGGCGGAGAGCAAATATAGCCCATGAGAGCCAAACCGACCGATATTGTCCCATGGCTCGCCTAGCCGGCCAGCGCAATTCCCATCACTAATACCGCTACCGAAGAGATTGCAGTTATTCCGCCCCATATCCCATTGGCGGCGGGGGACTTAGCCCTCTGATGCAAATAAGCAGAAAGTCCGGCGATACCGAAGACGACAATTTTGACGCCGAGCACTATCTTCCAAGCGGTCGACATCTTTGCCATGTCGAAGGTGGTCGTATTCCAAAGGCCCGTTATCACCAGGATAAAATAGGTGGGCCAGGAGAGCCGGGCGAACGCATTCGCCGCCACCTTGGTAACGCCTTTCCCCTCCTTGCGAAGGCTCGGCACCAGAGCGGCCAGGGTTATCTGTCCTCCAACCCAAATCGACGCCGCCAGTACGTGCAGTGTGAGTCGAACGATATCAATTCCACTTGCCAGCAACCCTCTCACCTCCACGGCCACACTAGCTGGAAGTGAGGTGATATTGATAACGCAAATGGTATTTGATCTTCGGGGCCAGGGGAGAGTGCGCCCCAATTGGATCGAGAGTGCAATTAAGATTTACCTTATGGTGCCGATAACTAGACCAGTGCAGCACGTTATCTATCGGCCCATAGCATCGTGAGGATGCCAAATGGATAGGCAGTTTAGCTCTTTTACCATCGAGGGAGACGAGTTCATATCCATTGGCGACCCCCTGGACCTGGGATCCGATTTTGGGACGACCCAAAAGGATCTACTTCCGCCCTTCCAACTCTCCTTGGACATTATCACCGGAACTATCAGTGCAATCTCAATAGGCAATTCCACCGACATTGAGGCAAATCAGTCCTATCTCGCCAGGGGATTCGTAAAGGCGTGCAGCGCAAAGGATGCCTCGGGGACCAAGCTAAAGGCCTGGATAATCGATTCAATCCTCATCGGAAAGATCGACACCAAATCCGTACCCCATCTACCGGCAACGATTCAGTTAGGTGAGGATGGCGGTACTTTTATAGAACTTTTCGTCGAGCAAGTAGACCCTTCACCGACCCAAAAAGACGTCATCGAGCTGCTGGGTCGGATAGTCAATCGTTCACACGACACATCATGGGTCGACTCGCTGACCGGTGTTGCAAATGTCTCGCAGATTGTCAATCACCTAAATGAATTAGTCACCTCGGATGAACTACTCGAAATTTGCGCCTTGGTAATCGATATCGACGGCTTTTCCGCCGTAAATGAAAACTACGGAATCGGCTATGGCGACCAGATCCTCAAAGCGATTGCCACTCGACTACAGGGAGCATTCGGAACCAAGGGATTTTTGGGCCGACTCTTTTCGGACGTCTTCATACTGGTTATCACCGGAGTCAACTCTGACGAGACTGCGACCTGGCTCGGCCGATCGGTGCAGAGTTGTCTCGCCGCTCCCTTCAAGGTTGATGATGACGACGAACCGATACTGCTTACAGCTTCTGTCGGTGTGGCCAGGGTCTCCACCGATTCAGAGCCCACAGCGGATGAGATCCTGTCGATGTCCTCAAAGGCCCGCTCGGTAGCAAAGAGGAACGGTCCCGGCGGGATCGAACTCTACCAGGGAATTAATTACCTAGCCAACCTCAGGGTACAGACGGATAAGGCCCTGCTGCGAAAGGCGATCACCGGAGACCAGATCTCCCTCAACTATCTGCCGATCTATAGCCTGTCCGACATGAAGCTGGTGGCAGTCGAGGCGCTAGCCCGCTGGGAGCACCCCGAAAAGGGGCAGCTTGGGGCGGGCATGTTCGCACCACTCGCCGAAGAGATGGGCCTCGGCAGGGAACTTGCCCGGATAGTCCTGGAACAGGCGATAAACCAGAGCGCAATCTGGTGGAATCGCTTCCCGGGACTCGACATTCGAGTAGACGTCAACGTGTCAGAGAGCTACCTAAAGGACTCCGCATTGGCCTTTGAGCTGATCCACATGCTCGAGAGTAGGAGCGGGGAACACCTTCCGATCTGGCTCGATATCTCGGTGGGGGGACTAACCGGGAGGTCATGGGACCGCAGCGAAGCACAGCTGCGAGCACTATCGGATTATGGGATTGGGTTAAATCTCGATAACCTCGGCGAGGATGGAGCGGGTCTTTCGGTATTGACCAAGTTCCATTTTGACCAGGTAAAGTTTGCAAAATCTATGATCGAACTCGTCGATACTTCGGACATTGCAAGGCGGGTCGTCACTTCGACCACCGAACTCATCGGCGGTATGGGGACCTCGGTCTGCGCTGTCGGGGTGGAAAACGCCGGGCAGTTGAATTTTCTAAAAACTACCGGGATTGACTCGGTGGCGGGTTACCAGCTGGCAAGGCCAATTTCGGCGGAGGGCCTGGACATGGTATTCTCACTGTCGGCGAGCAAACCCTCGGATCTGGCAGAATAAGACCTTGTAATTTACTATGCCACCTTCACACTCAGCCCACTAGGGTCTATACAGGTAAAAAAGTGATTCTTGCGTCGACACACACCATCACATCGGTCATCGCCGGCTTTGACTTAGTGGATCTTTTGGTTCTCATAGCGGTTGCCTTCGCCGCCGCAAGGGGAACCAAGCTGGGAGCCGCGGTCCAACTCGGTTCCTATGGTGGATTCTGGGTCGGGATGATTATTGGAGCCCTGCTGGCCCCGATAGTCGGGTCGGTGGTAAAGCCGGGGATCCTGAAGACGATCATCGCCTTGCTGACCCTATTTATCTGTGCGTCGATCCTCGCCGGTCTGGGTAGAAAAGCCGGGACCGAAATCTTCAAGTCACTACGTAAGGTCCACCTCGGTTCTATCGACGCAATCTTGGGCTCTGGAATTTCAGTTTTGGCAACCCTCCTCGGTGCTTGGGTGATCGCAGCAATCGCGATCAACTCCCCCTTCTCTACCGTCAGTGCCCAGGTTGCGAACTCTGAGATTGTCAGGGCGATCGACAAGGTAATGCCCCCCGCACCTTCGCTCTTCGCCAAGATCGATCGATTGATGGGTTCCGCCGGCTTTCCCCCGGTCTTCGCATCGATACCACCGCAGCTGGCGGGTCCGGTGGCCCTTCCTAACTCCGCCCAAGTCGCCAAAGTGTTGGCCGCCTCTCAGGCCTCGGTGGTCAAAATCGAGGGCCTAGGCTGTGGGCAGATTCAAGAGGGTTCCGGCTTCGTCATCGCCAATGGGTATGTGATAACCAATGCCCACGTAATTGCGGGAATCTCCGATCCTGTGGTAGTAGATCAGAGTGGAGACCACCCGGCAAAGCCCGTCCTTTTCGACCCAAAGCTAGACATAGCGGTGCTAAGCGTTCCGGGTCTCAGTGATCCTAAATTGACCTTCGATACCACCGAATTCAATCGGGGCACCCAGGCGGTAGTAATGGGCTACCCTGAAGGTGGTCCACTTACCTACGGTTCCGCAGGGATTATGGCGACCTTCAACGCGACCGGAAGGGACATCTACGGACAGGGTCTGACCGATCGACTCGTCTACCAGATCGAAGCAATAGTCCGGCCGGGCAACTCGGGTGGTCCCCTCATCGACCTCGCTGGTCAGGTCGTCGGGGTGGTCTTCTCACGGTCCACAACAAATCCACAGGTAGGATTCGCCCTCGCATCTCCGGCGGTAGCCAAGGAAGGGCTAGCTGCGGTTGGAAAGGTCACTGGGGTCTCTACCGGAGCTTGTATCTCCTAGGCGAGGCGAAAATCAAGGCAAAGCCTCCGGGGCGAGGCGAAACTCTCAATCATTTTGCCAGATCCGGTGCCATTCCCTTTTTAGCGCTTATAAGGATGGTGACATTGCCAAAACCCACATCCATAAGCACCAGAATGAACTTGCAGAAGGTGATGCTTGGGGCCGCATGGCTGCCCGATCTTTCATATGTCCCATCAGGAAGACGATCCTAAATTGTGGGACTAAAGCAACGCTGTCTTAAAGCAAGGAGGTGCCGGGCATAAGATCCAGCCCGACACCACCTTCAACTATCACAGCTCCAAAGATTCGGCGCTGTTTCTATATCAATCTTTGTATCAATTTCTGTATCAGAAGGCCTTGACGATCAAGGCATCCCCTTGACCACCGCCGCCACAAAGTGCGGCGGCACCAATCCCACCGCCGCGTCGCTTGAGCTCCTCCAGCAGGGTATAAGAGATCCTTGCTCCAGAAGAGCCAACTGGGTGCCCAAGGGCGACTGCTCCACCATTTACGTTTACAATTTCGTCACTGACCCCCAGGTCGTCCATCGAGGCTAGTGAAACGGCCGCAAAGGCCTCATTTAGCTCGAATAGATCCACGTCTTTGACTCCCTTGGAAATCTTGGCAAGTGCCGCCATGATCGCCCTAGAGGGCTGGGTCAAAAGGGATGCGTCCGGTCCGGCAACCTGGCCGTAGGAGAGCACTTCGCCTAGTGGCTGAACGCCAAGGGTATCGGCTACCTTCTTAGAGACGATGACCAAAGCGGTAGCACCGTCGGAGATCTGTGAGGAGTTACCTGCAGTGATCGTCCCCGATGTATCAAAGGCCGGGCGGAGCTTACCCAGGGATTCCGCAGTAGTTCCGGGGCGAACGCCTTCGTCGGTATCGACGACGATAGGGTCACCTTTTCTCTGAGGGATCGAAACCGCAACAATCTCGTCGGCGAACCGCCCCGACTTTATTGCGTTAGCCGCACGCTCGTGGGAGTTTGCGGAGAATTGATCCTGGCGTTCACGGGTGATATTGGGAAAATTAGCGCAGTACCTCTCCGTGCCAAGTCCCATAGCTACATTGTCAAAAGCGCAGAAAAGACCGTCATATAGCATCGAGTCGACCAGTGTTGCATCGCCAAACCGATAGCCCGAGCGACCCTGCTGAATTAGATAGGGAGCCCTAGTCATCGACTCCATTCCACCGGCGACCACGATATCGGCCTCACCGGCCTGAATCAGCAAATCCGCAAGGTAGATGGCATTTATTCCGCTAAGGCAGACTTTATTGATCGTTGTAGCGGGAACGGTCATAGGAATCCCCGCCTTCACCGCCGCTTGTCTTGCGGTGATCTGTCCCTGCCCAGCCTGCAATACATGACCCATGAATGTGTACTGCACACGTCCTGGGTCTACATTTGCCCTTTTCAGGGCCTCTTTAATGGCGAAACCGCCCAAATCCATCGCTGTAAAGTCTCCAAGGGAACCAGACATCTTCCCAATAGGAGTCCTAGCTCCAGCAACGATCACAGATCCCGGCATAACTACCTCCGACTTATGGTAACCAATTGATTCTACGTCGATCTGAGATAAATGTCACTTCCGGTACACCTAAGTCCCGTAAAAGCCGACCTTTGAAAATATCCTCCATATTTTTCTGATCAAAAACGGAAATATTCCAAAATATGATCGCCATCCTGAACGGCTCTTATACCCTGTTTGCGCTTTTTGCTAACTATGTTTATTT
This sequence comes from Actinomycetes bacterium, assembly GCA_021842145.1. GTDB lineage: Bacteria > Actinomycetota > Acidimicrobiia > Acidimicrobiales > Acidimicrobiaceae > JABEUN01. Next base: position 9,713 of record JAKCBW010000020.1, on the reverse strand, counting down.
AAAAACCGCGAGTTGCTAACTAAATAATGCAATAGTATCGTTTCAATTACTAACTGGTAGGCTGAAGGGACTAGGATTTACAGATGGGCGAATTTGCAGACGCTATTGCTAGTAATGCCTCAGCGGAGGATTTAGCTGCAATCCAGCTACCTGAGTCCTTCCGAGCAGCGTTCGTGCGCCAAGAGGACGTCGAGATGTTCTCTGGCCTCAAGACGCAGGAAAAGGATCCGAGGAAGTCCCTTCATGTTGAGGAAGTACCTTTCCCCGAGATGGCACCAGATGAGGTAGTAGTCGCCGTTATGGCATCGTCGATCAACTACAACACCGTTTGGTCGTCTATTTTCGAACCAATTCCGACATTTGACATGCTGAGAAGGCTCGGCCGCAGCGGCAGATACTGGGCTAAGAGGCATGAGCTTCCCTATCACATCGTGGGTTCCGACGGTGCCGGGGTCATAGTAAGGGTCGGATCTGCGGTCAGAAACTGGAAGATCGGCGACAAGGTCACGATCCACTGCAACTACGTCGACGATCAGGATCCAACGGGTCACGACGATTCGATGCTGTCATACGACCAGAAAATTTGGGGATTTGAGTCTAATTTTGGAGGACTTGCAGATTTCACCTTGGTAAAGGCCAACCAGCTGATGCCAAAGCCCTCCCACCTGAGCTGGGAAGAGTCGGCGGTCAACGCCCTTTGCAACTCAACCTCATACCGCATGCTCGTTTCGCGCAACGGCGCCTCGATGAAGCAGGGTCAGGTAGTTCTGATTTGGGGAGCAAGCGGCGGAATTGGTGCATATGCCGTGCAGTACGTACTTAACGGTGGAGGAATCCCGGTCGGGGTAGTCAGCTCGCCGGACAAGGTCGATCTGCTCCATCAGATGGGCTGTGAAGCGGTCATCGACCGCAAGGCCGCCAACTATCAGTTCTGGAAGGATCCAGCAACCCAGGATGAATCCGAATGGAGACGCTTCGGAAACGACATCCGGAAACTCGTTGGAGACGATCCCGATATCGTATTCGAACACCCAGGTCGCCAGACGATGGGCGCCTCTGTGTACGTGGCTAAAAGGGGAGGTCTAATAATGACCTGCGCCGCCACTACCGGTTACATGATTGAGTACGATAACCGTCACCTCTGGATGAAGCTTAAGAGCATCAAATCGAGCCATTTCGCCAACTACCGAGAGGCCTGGGACGCAAACAAGCTGATTTCGCGAGGCAAGATACAGCCGAACTTGTCCGCGGTATTCCCGCTAGACGAGGTTGGCGAAGCCGCTTACCTGGTACATAGGAATCTCCATGAGGGCAAAGTTGGCATCTTGTGCCAGGCGGATAAAGAGGGTCAGGGGATCGATGATCCAGAGTTCAGGGACGCCGTCGGAGAGGACAAGATAACCCTTTTCAGAAGGCATTCCGAGCAGGTAGCTGCAGAACGGTCTGGAATCTAAACCAAGCTAACGGGAGTCGACATGCAGCCCATAGAGATTGACCACGTGGCAATAGCGGTAGAGGACATCGAAAAGGCGGTGTCCTACTACCAAGACAGTCTCGGAGCCAAAGTAGTGCATCGGGAACGCATCGAGTCAGACGGTGTGGAGGAGGCACTTTTAATAGTGGCCGAATCCTACATTCAGCTGCTCACCCCGACTAGCGAAAGCTCGCCCGTTGCGAAATTTCTCGCAAAAAGGGGCGAGGGACTTCACCACATTGGCTGGAGGGTTCCGGACTGCGCCGCGGCACTCGAGGAGGTCAAAGAAAAGGGAATTGAGGTAATCGACCAGAAACCTCGCCCCGGATCTAGGGGAACTACCGTAGCATTCATACACCCAAAGAGTTCTTTTGGATGCATGATCGAGCTCGTCGAGGAAGGGCCCGCAGCGCACTAGCCAGGCACCTTTAAAGCACCGCTCGCAACGACCCGGTCCGCCTTGAAATACCCTCTGGTTTGCCGGCGGGTAGGTGCGTGGTGCCTGGTTTTCTGGCTCCTTATCTGCCTCCTTATCTCTCTATTTTTTGCCCATACGACGACTCGCCGGGCTTTCTTAGTTGAATTTTCAACTTACTTTCCAAAAATAGCCCTTCAAAATACCTTCGCCGTATATTCTTGAATTGTGGAAGATCATAAATGGCTGAGCAAAGAGGAATCCGATCTCTGGATTCACTTTCTAGCGGTTTCACAGCTCGTGGACCGACTAGTGGATCAGCATCTTCGAAAGGAATTTGACCTTTCTCATTCCGACTACGAAATCTTGGCCAGACTCTCTGAGGCCCCGGATCGCATCTTGAGAATGGGTGAGTTGGCGAACACCATTTTCGCCCCTAAAAGTCGGCTTTCCCACCAGATAGATCGGCTAGCCCTGTTGGGTTGGGTTAGCCGAAAAGAGTGCCCCTCTGATGGGAGAGGCGTCATGGCGCAACTCACCGATGAAGGCTACGAGCTACTCAGGGTGATCGCTCCGAGCCACGTAGCATCGGTTCGGTCGTATTTTGTCGACCTAATCCCAAAGGATCGACTCGATTGCTTCTCTGAGACACTCGCCACCGTACTCAAGGCGATCCCCGGAGGTTGCGCCGTACTACCTCCACGCTTTATCGAGGACCAGATGAGTGTGCAGAGCACACCCCTTTGATCTTATAAAGCCGGAGTTGAAGACATAAATTTCAAGAGTTCGACTGACTCACAGCGACACTTGATTATCGATCAAGGAGGCATCTATGACTATGCCGGCAATCTTTCTCGGCCACGGCAGCCCGATGAACGCTATCGAAGCCAATGAGTTCTCCCCAGCATGGAGAAAGCTTGGAGAATCTTTGCCCCCGGTAAAGGCGATCTTGTGTATTTCAGCCCACTGGTATACCCGGGGCTCCGGGGTGACGGCGATGACTAAGCCAAGGACGATCCACGACTTCGGAGGATTTCCCCAGGAGCTCTACGAAGTTCAGTATCCTGCGCTGGGGGACATTGACCTTGCCAAGCGCACAAAGCACCTTTTGGCTTCAAAGGCTGAAGTCGCACTCGACCAGGGTTGGGGTCTCGACCATGGAACTTGGTCGCTTTTGGTCCACCTTTTCCCAAATGCAGATATTCCCGTCGTGCAGCTAAGCATTGACGCGACCTTGGACCATAAAGACCATTTAGAGCTCGGTAGGATGATCGCCGAACTCCGCCAAGAAGGATATTTAGTCCTCGGGAGCGGAAACGTAGTACATAACCTGCGAGCCAGTTTCCAAAGTCAGGACGCAACCGACGGGTTTGATTGGGCCAAGCGGTTCGACCTTGAGGTCAAGAAGCGAATAGAAAACCGGGACTTTTCCAACTTGGCCGAATACGAAGAGATTGGTGATGAAGCTAGCTTGGCGGTACCTACCCCCGAGCACTACCTTCCCCTGCTCTACATCCTGGGAACTGCCGAGCCCCAAGACGAACTCTCCTATGTCGTGGAGGGTTACCAATGGGGTGGGATTTCGATGCTCGGAGTCCAAGTCGGATAGCGGCTCGCACAAGAAAGTCTCCAAAAACCCTTAGCTTTTCCCTCCTACTTTGCACTCAGAGAATCTGGTTTCACTCATTAGCGCGATTTGATTCCTCTCGCCATACCGCATCATCGGCGAACTCAAAGGACGCCAATCGATAAGCCGATCGATCTTTGTATAGAGCAATTTAACCTGTAAAGGGGAGCCGTTTCTGGCTCCCCTTTTGTTGGCGGAGGGGGTGGGATTTGAACCCACGGTGCCCTTACGGACACAGCGGTTTTCGAGACCGCCCGATTCGGCCACTCTCGCACCCCTCCTGCAAGCTTCTCTAGCTTAGAAGCGAAGCGATTCAAAGAAGTCCATAAGCAACAGAGAACTCTCCTTTTCCCTGACTCCCGCCAGCCTCCTCATTTGGTGGTTGAGCCGCGGATCGCTAGCCAAGTTATACAGTGAACCTACTGCCCCCCCTTTTGGGTCAGAGGCAGCGAAGACTACACCTTCGATGCGATGGGCCAACATCGAGCCGGCGCACATCAGGCAGGGTTCAAGCGTCGCAACGAGGGTGACTCCGGTCAGGTAGGGGCCGCCGAGGATTTCAACTGCGTCTTTTAGGGCAAGAATTTCTGCGTGTCCGAAAGAATCTTTTTTAATTTGCTTCTCATTGTGACGTTTAGCGATTAATTTTCCCTCGAACACACACCCCGCAGCGATAGGAATATCGCCGTGCATTGGGGCCCTAGCGGCCTCAGCAAGCAGTTCATCCATAACCTCTTCAGCTGAAAAATCGAATACCTCAGGAACCAAAACCACCTCCCAAGTGGTTAAATGCGAGTCCCCCGAGCAGATGCCGGGGGACAATGGCGGAGAGGGTGGGATTCGAACCCACGGTGAGTCTCCCCACACGCGATTTCCAATCGCGCCGATTCGGCCACTCTCGCACCTCTCCTTAGCTGCTACAGGCTATCGTGTTTTTAACAACTTCTTGCAAGACTGTTTTATGTGGCGGCTGGGCCCTGCGCGGCGTAGGTCGGTGAACCGGGTCAGGGCCGGAAGGCAGCAGCCCTCAGCCGCTTCCTGCGGGTGCCGCAGTAAGCCTGGCCGTCACGTAAAACAGTCTCGCAAGGCTTTGGGTCGCCTCGGTAGGTAGCGCGCCGCTAGCCTTGCCAGAGGGGACGTCAGCCGAACGACGCTCCACGAGCACGTCTGGCCGCCACCCATCGAAAGCCGCTACCTGCCCCTTGTCGCAGCTTTCAACGAACACTCCCAGATACAACCTTGGAAATCTGCTTAGAGTGCTAATTCCATCCAAGCCCTCGGCGAAAACGCCGAACGAAGTGGGCCCTCATCTTCAAAACCCACACAGACTATTTAGCCGCGACCATTAAGCCGAGACGACCTGTCGGGCTAATTACGGTTCTAGTCTTCCCCAGACGGGTAGTTTAGATCTATGACAACTGACATTTATCAAAGGCTTGAAAACCTCGGCATAACCCTTGGCGAGCCTCCGGCACCAAAGGGCTCCTACCTACCGATCGTGATCCATGAGAATATCTGCTACCTTTCGGGGTCACTTCCCTACCAAGATGGAGAGCTCCTTTACCCCGGTATCGTCGGCAAGGACGTCGATACCGAAGACGCCAAGTTAGCCGCCGCTCAGTGCGTCAAGAATTCGCTTTCAGTAATGCACCATTCGCTTGGTGGATTAGACAAGGTGAAGCGGGTGCTCAAACTGGTAGGCTTCGTAGCCTCCGCAGCTGACTTTTCCCAGCAGCCCAGTGTGATAAATGGCGCTTCTGATCTCCTCGTAGAGGTATTCGGTGAGTCCGGAAGACACGCAAGGTCAGCCGTTGGCGTATCCTCGTTACCCCTCGGCTCCTCGGTTGAAATCGAGATGATCATCGCCATTTAAGCGGACCGTCTTTATTTTCGTCGGCGAAGCGAACTCCGCTACAGGGCTCTAAGGCCCGATGTCATTTGCGGCCTGGGTTTCCCGCGACTAGACCGAGGACTAATCTGGCATACTTAAGGCAACCACCTTCGAAGTCTTTATAGCAGAGCAAGTGGTTGCCTTAGCTTTCAAAGAAGCCTTCGGCCGCTTAGGGCGCGTCCTATAGTCAGTTCGTCGGCATAGTCCAGATCTCCACCCACCGGAAGTCCGGAGGCAATCCTCGTGACCGTGATCCCACTGTCCTGAAGTTGCCTTGCTAGGTACATCGCAGTTGCCTCGCCTTCAATATTCGGATTCGTGCACAGGATGACTTCAATGATTGTCGCGTCGGTCAACCTCTTTAGCAGTTCCTTAACCTTTATGCGATCAGGTCCGATTCCTTCAATTGGGTTAAGGGCACCTTGAAGGACATGGTAGAGGCCCTTATACTCCTTGGTCCTCTCCAGTGCGACAACATCTTTGGGCTCCTCGACGACACATATCACCGAACGATCTCGAGTCGGATCCGCACAGATTCCGCATATCGGACCTTCGGAGAAGTTGAAACAAACCTCACAAAAGGTCGCCTGATCCTTCGCCTTTCTGATCGCATCCGCAAGACGATAAACATCGTTTGGCTCAGAGCGCAAAATGTAAAAGGCTATCCTCTGTGCGGATCTCGGACCTATTCCTGGCAGACGTCCAAGCTCTTCAATCAGATCCCTAACGCTGGGAGTGTACATCTAGATCCTCAAATCCCCTTCTGGGCTATTTCACGTGTTCCGGGAAAAACCGACTCGATCACCGCTTTGAGTCCATCGGCGGTCGACTCAGCGGGTACCGACAGGTCAATATAGGACTCCTGCTCCTCATCGGCCAGATCGGGTGGTGCCTCCTCGGTACCGGCTACCTCCTCCTCCGCCTTGAGGACGACTCGGACTTCGCTAAGTGAGAAATGGGCCTTTATCGCTTGCTCAACCTCGGTCAAAAATTCTGCACACCTGTCGCGGTGAACCTTATTTGGCAGGACGATGACAACTTGATCACCGACCACCGAGAGGCATCTACCTGCGACGAATCGTGCCCTTGCCTTGTGTGAGACTTTGGTCAAGATCTCGTCATTAAATGAGGCAGCAAGGCGATCCCGATTGAAGATAGATCCGATCTTCGCTTCGAGCTTGGAAAGTGAATCCAATTCGCCGATCTTGCCGGGTTTCGAATCCTCGTTAGTCGCTTCGGGGGGTAGACCGTGGGCGAGTAACCCTTGGGCCTCGGGCTCGTGTACCTCTTTGGCCACGGTCTGCCCTGAGGCGGGTTCGGCCCTTACCGTAGGCATCTCACCTTGCACGCGCCCGTCACGTGGCCTAGTGACCTTCATGCCCGCCCTGATGCCGGCTAGCTGGTCCCCGCTCGGAGGTCGAACCTCCCCCAACGCTGAAGTTTGAGCAACCTCCGTACGTAGTGGCCTTGACTCTTTTCCTCCCTCGAAAGCCGAATCAGCCATGGCGCTCGGGTTATTCCCTGCGGCCCTTTCGCTCGGCCTGATTTCGCTCGGCCTGATTTCGCTGGGTTTGCTGGTCGAATCTCCGTTACGCCACTCGGCTAACTCACCTTCGAGCTTTGCTAGCTTTGCTTCGAGAGCGGAGATCCTCCGGCCATCACCGGTCCCACCCTGTGGCGGAGCACAGAGTGCCAAAAGGCTCGCTTGGAGGATCAGAGTTGGATCGATAGCGTCTTTCAAGGAGGGTGCAATCCGAGCTAGGCCCTGGACAAAACGCACTATCGACGCCAGATTGATCGGCCCATGGCCACTTTTGGCCACTTCTGAAATTAGCTCGGAATCACCCTTTCCACCAGCGACAACGACAAAAGCATCCTTTGAAACCGACATAAGTTCTTCGAGGATCCGCTGTGGGTCGTATCCATCCTCGGTTAACTTGATAGTCAGTTCAAAGGCCGTCTCGGCTTCTAGCCCAATAATTGAAGCGGCGAGCTTAGGTATTGAGCCGGCGGATCCACCGGGTACGCCGCCTAAGGCTGCGACTTGATCTAAAAAGGAAAGGGTGTCTCTCGCCGATCCAGATCCCCTTTTCACTACCCATTCAAAAGCATCCTCTCCTAGATCTATCCCCGCTGCCAGCGAGACGCTCTTGGCGAGGTCTTCGAGGAGTTTGGGTTGGAGAAGCTTAAACTCAAAGTGCTGTGCCCTGCTCCGAATAGTAGAGAGCACCTTTTGGGGATCGGTAGTCGCCAAGACGAATACCACCCGGGCAGGCGGCTCTTCCAAAGTCTTCAAAAGCGCCGAAGCCGCCGAATTTGAAAGCATGTGAACTTCGTCGATTATGTATACCTTCCACTCACCAATAGAAGCATTCGCTACCGTTGAGATGAGTGATCGAATCGAATCCACACCGGAATTAGAAGCGGCATCGAGTTCCTCGACGTCGAATGATCGTCCCTCGAGAACTGAAACGCACGAGGGGCATTCGCAACACGGTTCCCCATCGACAACCGAGGAGCAATTAAGTGCCTTGGCCAAGATTCGAGCGGTCGAGGTTTTCCCAGTACCACGTGGTCCAGAGAATAGATACAGGTGAGAGACCCGGCCGGATGCGACGGCGTTTTTAAGGGCAGTGGTCACGTGGTCCTGACCGATGACCTCCCCGAAGCGCTGGGGCCTAAAACGGCGGTATAAGGAGACGTGATCGACAGTTGTAGCCACAGTGCGATATTAGTCGACGCTCACACATTGCCAACTTGAGACTTGCCCGAAACATAGATGCCAGCGGACGCTGCCACCATTGTCGAACCAAATAGAGGATTGCCAGGTTAACTACTGCCAAAAAATCAGATAGGTGACAGGCCGGGACCGACGACAGCCAAACTAACAAGCAGTTACGGCCTGAACTAGAGAAGAAGCACAGAAAAGCCGATCTTATCTCCAAGGCAGATCGTATCAAGAACAACAATCTCGACAAGAAACCGCAGCGGCGGCTAGGACGCCGAGACCCGTCATCATTTTCATTTTCTTTTGCTGTTCAAGGTTTCCTTCTGAATGTTTATGTGACTCTTCCGTCCGAAGCGACCAGCCAGTAGCCCTTGGTGAGATTGCCAAAACTTGAAGGAGCAGATTCGCCACGAGTCACAATGGCCCGGAGTGGACTATCCAGGCATCCCGTCGGACGACCTTGCGGGACAGTGGAAAATACGGGCCGACACTTTAGTTGATCGCGGATACTACTGCTACAAAGCCAAGTGCAGCCGCATTTCACAAACTGAGCCTGAAGAACTACTCGTTATTTACCTGGCTGGAGGTGGCAACACCTGGGAGGCAGGCAAGGCCTTTTGATACCAGGTCGCGCACATCTCAGCTAACGAGTTGGCTGCCTAATACACGAGCCGCTACTACATATGCAGCGTCATACACCGAGATGCCGTGTTCATCAGCAATATTAACTGCGCTATCAAGTAGTGAGGTCTTGGCGCGCACAAGTCCACCATCGTCGGCTACTGCGTTAACGCGTTCGCAAAGCCGCTGTGCCGTCAAAGGATCTCGCCATGAATGAACCGCCACATTGGATATCTCATAGAAGACGAGATCTAAGGTAGCCAAAGGATCGGTACCTTGAAGTAACCGACGGGAATCTCCGTGATACCTATCCTCCGAATCCTCACTCGCGAGGAAAATGCTGGCATCGAGAAGCCACAGTTTCAACGTGCGGGCCGAGTCATCTTTACCAGATCAGCGGCTCCGCCTCCATGACCTGGCGAAAATCCGTCCATCTTGTCGATCTCAGCCATTCTCAGCGCACGACGAATGCTGCGTCGCCGCAATTCTTCTTCTGCAAGTATCCGCAAGCATCCGCTTCGTGTAGTTCCCCGCCGATCTGCTTCAATATCCACCGCCCAGAGAAGATTGTCTGGCAGAGAAACCATAACTTTTGCCATGCCATTGGTATACCCGGTATTGCCACTCCGATCCCACAAAGAAGTTGACGTACCTGCTCGGAAACGGTGGCTCATGGCTCATATTGCGGTATATCGCAAATGGACGCTGCATTAGTAGGATCGGCCTACTCACCTTTAAGGACAACGGGGCCGATTTCTGCAGCAACAATTGGTTAGCAGCTGGCGGCTGACAAGGGCTCAGCTTGGTAGTTCTTCGAATCATCAAATTCTTTTAGCTCTTCCGGGAGATTTATGGTTCACTCGATCCCGCTAGCGCACGCCACTGGCTCGGTTCACCGCCGATCCCGACTATCGACTTGTTGATGGTCATCACACCCATTGAGCCGTCGAATGCTAC
>JAKCBW010000144.1 GCA_021842145.1 Actinomycetes bacterium | reverse complement strand
ATTCGTTTATGCCGCAGCCGCACCAATCTATGACATCAACGGCGAAATTGTAGGCTCCATCGAATCGGTTAGGGACATAACGGATCGCAAGAGGGCCGAGCAAGCCCTAATGGAAAGCGAAGTTAGATTCAGAACGATGATGGCAGAGTCACCCCTGGCTACTCAGGTATTTTCCTTAGACGGCCTCTTAGTCGACGCAAATCGCTCATCCGAAGAACTTTTTGGTTACCGGATCGAAAAAGCGATCGGGAAATACAACGTATTTGAAGACGAGCAAGTCAGAAGTTCCGGGGCCGTTGAACTGATCCGTCGTGTGTGCAGGGGTGAAATTGTGCCCGAGAGTGAACTCAAGTTCAATCCGTCGATTAGCTTTGGCGGTTACGCGAGGACGGTCTGGTTGAGGTGTCGTTTCTACCTTCTTCACAACCTCAATGGGCTTGCAGACAATTTTGTTGTGCTTTTTGAAGACATTACCGAGCTCAAGCGCTACCAGCAGAATCTTGAAGAGATGATCGAAGAGCGCACCGCCGAACTCTCTCAAGCCAAGGTCGAGGCCGAAGCTGCCACTCGAGCGAAGAGCGACTTCTTGGCGAACATGAGCCACGAGATTCGCACGCCAATGAATGCCATATTGGGTTTTGCCGGACTCGCACTTAAGACCGACCTCTCGGCAAAACAGAGGGACTATGTGTCCAAAATAGATACATCGGCGAAGGCCTTGTTGGGTCTCATAAATGACATCTTGGACTTTTCTAAGATAGAGGCGGGAAAGCTGGACATCGAGTCGACAGAGTTTCGTCTTGACGAAGTGATGAACAACGTTGCGGGGATGTTGGCGGGTCAAGCCGCAAAGAAGGGCATAGAATTTCTCAATTCGCTTGCGCCTGATGTGCCAACTGCCCTGATTGGTGATCCTCTACGCCTCGGCCAGGTTCTCTTGAACCTATCTAACAATGCCGTAAAATTCACACATAATGGCCATGTCTTGCTCAGGGCAGAGACGATACGCTCAGGAACTGGTCACTGTCTGATCCGTTTCAGCGTCCAAGATACTGGGATAGGTATGACACCCGAGCAGGTTGGGAAGCTCTTCGCCGCCTTTACCCAGGCGGACGCTTCGACAACCAGAAAGTATGGCGGTACCGGGTTAGGGCTGACAATTTCTCAGCGGTTGGTTGAACTTATGGGTGGAAGCATCACCGTCAGTAGTTCGCCCGGAGAAGGCAGTCAGTTCTCATTTGCGATTGAATTCGGGGTACAAGAAGTCCCATTTAGCTCCCGGGTTGACCTCCAAAGGGGACTGGCCGGTCTTCGAGTGTTGGTGGTCGACGACAATGACCTTGCCAGGGAGGTTCTCCTCGAACAACTTGTGCCTTTCGGAATCCTGGGAGAATCAGTTAGCTCGGGTGAGGAGGCCTTAGGACTAATTGAGGCACAGGACGGAGTGCGGCCATTCGACCTCGTCTTCATGGACTGGCAGATGCCAACGACGGATGGAATTGTTTCAGCCAAACGAATCCTGCGCGACGCAAAATTGCAGTCACCGCCGAAGATTATTATGGTCACCGCTTTTGGTCGTGAAGACGTTATGGCCAAAGCTAGGGAAATCGGCGTGACTGGGTTTTTGATCAAACCGATCAACGAGTCGCTGCTATTTGAGAGCATGACGCAGCTCTTTGGGCATGACAAATCACTTTTGAGCTCCCCATGGGAGTCATCTCCGGATTTGGTTCCAGAGATGGTCGGGACGAAGGTGCTTTTAGTCGAGGACACGATCATGAATCAGGAGCTTGCCACCGAGATCTTGGGAAGCGCTGGGATAAAGGTGGTAGTGGCAAGCGATGGCCAGCAGGCTCTCGACCTTATCGATACTGACAGCTTTGACCTAGTTCTGATGGATGTCCAAATGCCGGTGATGGGGGGTTATGAAGCAACCAGGCGCATTAGGGAGATACCGAAATTTAAAGGTTTGCCGATTATTGCTATGACCGCACACGCTATGGCGGGGGCTAAAGAGGAGTGCCTTGACGCAGGCATGAATGACTACGTGACGAAGCCAATCGACACTCGGGAGTTATTTTCGGTAATGGCAAAGTGGCTGGGGCAGAAGGCTGGGGGTTCTTTTGCCGAGTCGAGATCGCAGGACAGCCGGGTGAATTCGGGTGTAGGGGAGTTAAGTTTTGATTCCTTGGTTGCCATAGACGCCGAAAGTGCCCTCGGCCGCTTAAACGGAAATAGGAAGTTACTGCTCAACCTGCTCAAGACTTTTACGTCGAGCTATGCGGGGGTGGTAGGAGACATTACTCAGGCGGTTGCCGCTGGAGACCTCCAGGCCTCCGAGAGAATTGCGCACTCCCTTAAAGGAGTTGCCGGCAGCATCTCGGCGGCGGGAGTCCAGGAGGCTGCGAAGGAGTTGGAATTCGCCTTTAAAGTGGGAGCCATCCAAGGTCTGGATGGACTCCTTCGCAGGCTTGAATACGAATTGAACACGGTTTTATCATCGGTGAGCCAATTCCTCGAGAATTTGGAACCCGATGGGGCATCGACGCTACGGACAGGATCCTCTAATGAGGCGGTCGTCGAAGTGCTAAAGCGGATGAAACCGCTGTTAGAGGAGAACAATTTGGCTGCCTTAGATGAGTTCGAGAAAATCGAGCAAATGTTAGGCGGAATCGGCCACGTTGACAATATGGCGGCACTTAGGAACTGTATAGATGGTTTTGACTTCAAAGGTGCTTCAGAAGCAATTCAGAGGCTCATCGAGGAGTTCGAGTGATTTTGCCTGTTGGAGCGGGACATTTTAGGGGGATAACTTGCAGAAAATCCTGATTGTGGATGATGTTCCGACGAACATCAAGATTCTTCGTGAACTGCTGGTGGGAGATTTTGAGCTGTTCTTGGCAACCAACGGTGAGATGGCAATCGAAGTAGCCGAATCAAAGTTGCCGGACCTGATTCTAATGGACGTGATGATGCCCGTAATGGATGGCATTATGGCTTGCGAGATTCTTCACACTAGACCAGCCACGGCCACTATTCCGGTCATTTTCATAACGGCGAAGAACGATGTGGAGGACATGGTAAAGGGCTTTGAAGTTGGAGGTGTCGACTACGTAACCAAGCCCTTCAACCCTGCGGAGCTTAACGCCAGGGTTAAGACCCACTTAGAGCTAAAGGCTTCCAGGGAGCAGCTACTGAGATCCCGTAGGCAGCTAGAGGACGCAAACAGGCAACTGGAAGATCGAAACGATCAGCTCAACCAGGCTATCGAACAGCTCAATATAGCGGTCATGACCGATCCGCTAACCGGACTCCATAATCGTCGATATATGACTCAGGCAATCGAGCAGGAAAAGCTGAGGTTCAAGAGGACCGAGAGGCCTTTCGCCTTGATAATTGCTGACATAGATCATTTCAAAGTTGTCAACGACACTTATGGGCACGAGTGCGGAGACGAGGTGCTTAAGCAGGTGTCTAGGACGATTTTAGGACTGCTAAGGGAACAGGATCACGTAGCCCGCTGGGGAGGTGAAGAGTTTTTGGTTATGTTGCCCGAAACTGGACTAAAAGGAGCGGAGTCTGTGGCCGACAAGCTTCGAATGGCGGTTGCGGAGACAGTCGCCAAGGGCCCCGACGGGGGAGTTAAGGTCACCATGACCTTTGGGGTCGCCGAATTTTCAAATATGGTGTCCGTCGACGAGATTATAAAAAATGCTGACAATGCCTTATATCAGGGAAAAGAGACTGGAAGAAACAAGGTTGTCGTCTATTCGCCTCGACTTGACGCTAACTAAACTTAAAACACCAACACTGCACAGAAGGGAATGTTTACCAGAATGGTGTGTGGGCCGGAATGTCCCTGGCTTTAGCCATGGGGATGTAGAGCCCCACCAGAGCGAAGCCCTGAGACCTGCGCTCAAACGTTGCGCTGATTGGCCACGTACTGCTTGATGATTTCTAGCGGGGCACCGCCGACTGTAGCGACAACTAACCTGATAGCTAGGGAGTTCAAGTCTCGACATCACTCTGTGGTATCGCTCAACTACACCAAAAGTGGATTCTCCCTTATTGAACAGGACAAGCCCGAGCACCAGATAAACAACAAACAGGTGTCACAACGACAGAGTTTCTTGCGATTGCAGTTAGCTGGAGGCATCGTCGTATCTCCGGTCTGGTCACGTCCCTTGCCATCGACACCCTCTTCGGTGC
>JAKCBW010000143.1 GCA_021842145.1 Actinomycetes bacterium | reverse complement strand
GGAGCCAACCCTTGGGTTTCGGTCAACTACTCGCCGCGGCAGTTCGCTGTAAACTGTCTTGAGGACCTCTACTTTATCTTGGCTGAAGAGGAGCCCTTCGTTCCGAACTCCTTGATCGTCGAGATTACTGAGACCAGCGTCCTTACTTGGACCTCGGAAGTTCAAAGTTGGGTTGAGAGGCTGCGGTCACTCGGGGTGAGGTTCGCGTTGGATGACTTTGGCACGGGGGCTTCTTCTCTGTCTAACCTGAGGGACCTACCGGTCCAGCTTGTAAAGATAGACAAGGTTTTTGTACAGGGTGCTCCGGATCAGGTGATTGACGGTGCAATACTTGCGGCGATAATGATGATGGCGAGGGCGAAGGGCGCAGAGATAGTCGGCGAAGGCGTAGAAACCATAGAGCAGATGTCTGTACTCTCTGAAATTGGAATAGATATGGTCCAGGGATTTTTACTCAAGGAGCCCGTTACTCAAGAAGAGATTACCAAGTCTGTTTTAGATGGATCCGGGATTCAGTTCAGTTTCGAAGTGGCCGACCTCGTGGTCAGTGAGTACGGCAATTTATTACACCAGGCGGAGTCGGCTAGCTAGCGGGATGATGTAGTGATCGACTCGGTGACTCTCATCTTCTGCCGACAATTTCCGTGTCGACTCAAAAGCAGAAGCAATTGAGTCGACTGAAATCTACAGTGGACGAAACAAAGATCGGAACGGGGAGTCAACTCAACTTCCACTGTTCGATCTTCGGTCTTCTTTCACCGGGTGAGCGTATCGAATGGGTTTAGCTGCTTAGCGATAGTTCTTCGACCGATTGTTGCCGCATGATATATTTTTGGATCTTGCCAGTCACGGTCATTGGGAAGCTGTCGGTGATCTTCACGTAACGCGGGATCTTGTAATGTGCGATCTTTCCTTTGCAGTACTCCTTGATCGCATCCTCGGTCAGATTGGATCCTGGCTTGATCTTGATCCAAGCGGCGATCTCCTCCCCGAACTTTGGATCCGGCACTCCAATAACCGAAGCGTCGACGATGTCTGGATGAGAAAAAAGGAACTCTTCAATCTCCCTCGGGTAGACATTTTCTCCGCCTCGGATGATCATGTCTTTGATTCGACCCACGATATTGACATAACCATCCTCGTCCATGACACCTAGGTCTCCGGTGTGCATCCATCGTGCAGCATCGATAGCCTGCTGAGTCTTCTCTGGTTCGTTCCAGTAGCCGAGCATGACCGAATAACCCCTGGTGAGAAATTCGCCAATCTGACCGCGTTCAATAACGTGTCCCGAAGGGTCTACTATTTTGACTTCGACGTGTGGATGGACGGGACCCACCGTGGACACCCTCTTGTCAAGGGGGTCGTCAAGCTTTGTCTGCATCGAAACTGGAGACGTTTCGGTCATTCCGTAGCAGATGGTTACCTGTTCCATGTGCATCAGCGACTGGACCTTCTTCATGACCTCAGCGGGACACGGCGAACCGGCCATTATCCCCGTTCTGAGAGAGGAGAGATCGTAGGAGTCAAAGTTCTCCAGGGCTAGCTCGGCGATGAACATCGTTGGGACTCCATATAGCGAAGTGCATCGTTCCTTCTCTACCGCAGCCAAGGCCTCTGCGGGGTCGAAGCTAGCCGAAGGGAGTACCGCCGTAGCACCGTGGGATGTAACCGCGAGGTTTCCCATCACCATGCCGAAACAGTGGTAGTAGGGGACCGGAATACAAACCCGGTCTATTTCGCTGTAACCACAACCCTCTCCGACAAAATACCCGTTGTTCAAGAGGTTGAAGTGGCTTAGCGTCGCCCCTTTGGGAAATCCGGTAGTTCCAGAGGTGTACTGGATGTTTATCGGATCGTCGAAGTCGAGACCCTTTTGGATCTCGTCGACGGCATCCTGGGAGACGGTTCGGTAGTAATTTTCAATCCAAGACGTGTATTCGGCCGTGTCGGTGTAGAGCGCAAGTTCTAATTCGGGGATTTCGCTTCTAACCTCGTCAACCATCGCTTGGTAGTCGGAGGTCTTATGTTTGGTGATAGAGAATATTGCCTTGCAGCCCGACTGCTTAAGGACGTATGACAGCTCAGAGGACCGATAGGCGGGGTTGATATTTACCAGTATTACCCCGACTCGTGCCGTCGCATACTGGATTATCGCCCACTCAAGGGTGTTGGGACTCCAAATCCCGACCCGTTCACCCTTTTTGAAGCCGTGGGCCACCAGCGCTCTCGATAGCTTGTTTACCTCTTCATTGAACTCACGATAGGTGAGCGCAACATTCTGGGCAACCGAGACTATCGCCTGGCGATCTGGAAAGCGTTTCGAGGTGTTGTCGAGATTTTCGCCGATGGTCTCTGCTAGCAGGGGACGATCGGTACTTCCTTGAGAATATGAAGCTGTCACAGATAGAAACATACGCCATGAGCACCCACAATGCAACCGCATGGGGGATTTCCCAGCGTTTGGCACATTTGAATTGATATTTTTGCTCCGAGTTACCCGGCGATAAGGTTCCTGAGCGCACCTTCTAGGTTGGGATACTGGAATTTAAAGCCATTAAGAACTAGTTTTTCGGGGGTTACCCTTTGGCTTACCAACAGCATTTCCCTAGTTATCTCAGGTCCAACAACTATGTCAAGTGCTATTTTCGGCACGCTCAAAAAGCTCGGCCTTACCATTATGTTCGAGAGCGCCTTGGTGAATTCGCCGTTGGTCACCGGGTCGGGTGACGTCAGATTCATCGGTCCACTTATTTGGCTTTCGAGGGCGAAGATAATAGCGTTCACCTCGTCCTCTATGTGTATCCAGCTTAGGTATTGCTGGCCAGAACCCAATCGTCCCCCGAGACCTATTGAAAACAGCGGCAGTTGTTTTTTCAAGATTCCACCGCTTTTCGATAGGACAATTCCCGTCCTTAGCTGGACCACCCTGATGCCAAATGCGCTAGCCTTCTCGGCCGCAGCCTCATTGCGGATGCAAACCTCGGCCAGGAAGCCCTCTCCACTTTCATGGTCTTCGTCGACGACTTCGTCACCGGTGTCGCCGTAATAACCGATTGCGGAACCGTTCACAAAGCACCCCGGGGGAGTTTCCATCTTGCTCATGGCTTCGACGAGGATGCGAGACCCGTTTTCTCTAGACTCGACGATCTTCTGCCTCTTGGTCGCTGTCCACCTCGTAGTACCAATCGGCTCGCCGGCGAGGTTCACTATCGCATCTATCGGACCGAGCCGTGAAAGATCGATTTTCGAGGCGGCTGGATTCCAAGTGGCGCTATCGGTCGTTGAACTTGGGTACTCGCCGTGGCGTAGTCTGACAACTTGATGCCCTTGGCCCTCAAGCTTTTCAACGAGCCGTGAACCAATCAAACCAGACGACCCAGCTACGACAACCCTCATTGTTCCTCCATCTATCTACCAAGGGTATAAGTGTTTTTGAGTCGATTTACTTCCATGTGTCAGGCAAATAATGCATCAATGAAGACCAGGTCTAGCGGTGCAAATAGAAAAGCAAATAGAAGATTTGTGGTGCTTCAGTGGGTTTTTTTGAAATCGGCCATCCGGTCAAGGCATATTTCCGCCAATGCCCTAGCGTGGGTTAGGTGGGCCACATGGCTAGCCCCAGAGACGCAGCAGGCGGTGACATCCCTCACGTGGTCAAGGATATATTTCTGACCGAGACGGTGACGGTATGAAGCGTGTTCGCCGATCACCGAGGTCACCGGGACGGTAATTTCGCCTAAGTCGAAGTCGGATTCAAAAGACGCAAAGGCGGCACCTTCGGTAACCAAGGTGTAACCCTCTTCGATTCTCGCCCGGCGCGTCGAGGGTGGCAGACGCTGCCAGCTGGAGTCCCCGATCATCCTTCGCATGAAGTTTTCGCCGCGTTGCTCGTAGTGGCTTTGATCGAGCGTTTTGAGCAGCTCATTCCTCCTTGCCAACCAGGATGGCCACCAGGGTTTGGCGGGTAAAGGAGATTCAAAGACGATGACCGAGATTAAATTGGCCGGCTTGATCGTCGCAGCGCATAAAAGGGCGATCGTTCCGCCAAGAGAGTGTCCAAAGACCACCGTTGGCCGCTTGGAAATAAGGCCGGCTAAGTCGGAGAGGTGCTTGGAGGCCACTAAGTCGCTGACCCCTTCGGGGGGGGATTTAATCAGAGATGCAGCGTAACCCCTTCGATCGTATGTTACGACGGGTTGGGCACCAAGGAGCTTTG
>JAKCBW010000142.1 GCA_021842145.1 Actinomycetes bacterium | reverse complement strand
CCGTGTCCTAGAGGAAGGCCTCATCAGTGCCCTAGTCGATCCTTCCTAGTGCTAAAGACCTAATAAAGATATCTCCAGACTGTTGTACTGCTCTAATTGGCCTGGTCAAGTCGGTAATTTGTCCTTTCTCAAGGATTTGCTGTAACCCGAGGTCTGCCGTGAGCACCTTGGGCGAACAGAGCGATGCAGTGGCGTTATCATCGGACGCCATCTCGAAGACAGTAGGTTAAGCCTTCGCAAATCTGCAGCACGAGTCCTGGAGGTGATGGAACTAATTGATTCCTATCGCATGGCTACTCGCACCTTCAATGGCAGATAAGGCCATCGGAGTTTGCTAAGTTTCATTTGGATTCTCGAGGTTGGTTCCAAAATGGTGGGCGCAATCTAATGCAGCTGTGCGGAGGATCGACGGAGCAGGGGGAGTGGCTGCGAATATGGCCCAAGCATCGATGAGTTTTTCCCATGTAGGTGAGGTCCTCATTGACCCGACACGTGCAACGGTCTTTGAACTGGGATGGCAGTCTTGGAGTCCTGCTGGAAGTTATGCGGCTCTTGCCACCTCAGCCCGCCCCCGTCGCCAGATCTGGCAGGTCATGTCATTTAGACCTGAGGTAGCAGCACCGGCAGAGGGTTTCCAGAGCGAGGGCGTGATTAGTATCGATCCGGGGAATGGGGATCCCATGACACTTTTCGCCGGTATCGATATAACAAAGTCGGTACCTACTATTCGCGCCGTCCTCCAGGGTGATCGGCTCATCGTCTCCTCTACTGAGCAGATTTCGATGTTTCAGTGGCCAACCGCTGCCGCTCATGACGAGGCCATCGCTATTTGGGCCGATATGGTGGCCGCCGAGTTTATGGTGGGATCGATCCCCGAACTCGCGCCTGGTTGGTGCTCATGGTATTACTACTGGAATCAGATCACCGATCGGGACATCATCCGAGCCTCAGAGGGCCTCGCAACACGAGAAATCCCGGCTGCCGTTATCCAGATAGATGACGGCTGGCAAGTAGCAATAGGTGACTGGACTCCATCGAAGCGATTCGGTGATTTCGATCGAATGGTGCAGATACTTCTGCAAGAGGGTCGCCGTGTCGGTATCTGGCTCGCCCCGTTTATCGTCGGCCACGACAGTGAGTTAGGTCGCAGAAGGTCCGATTGGTGTGTCCCAAACCTGTCCGCCGGATTTAATTGGGGTGGGGAAATAGGGGTACTAGACATAGCTCAGCCCCGGGTGATCAAGTACCTAGCCGAGACGGTAGAACGACTCCGATCAAAGGGCGTTGACTACTTTAAGCTCGACTACCTATACGCGGGTGCACTCATTCCCCAGGGCCGTTCACATCAAGAAACCGTCGCTAACTACAGATCAGCCTTGTCGGCAATTCGAGAAGCCGCCGGGCCGGACGCAACGATCGTCGGTTGTGGAGCCCCCCTGATCCCAAGTATCGGACTCGTTGACGCTATGCGCATAAGCCCAGACACCTCTCCCGGCTGGGAACCACCTCTTGGTGACCTGGGCCAGCCAGGGGGACGCGCTGCGGCTCTTGGGATCAGAGCCCGACGGGCCCTTCACGGACGATTTTGGATCAATGACCCTGATTGCCTGATTGTCCGTCCGGAGGTTGAGCGCCGAGCGGAACTTGCCGCGACTATCGCCGCCTCCGGTGGCCTGGTCTGTTCGAGCGATCCACCGGATCGGCTTGATAGCTGGGGACTCGAGACCACCCGCAGACTAATGGTTCCCTCTTCCCGTCGACCGATCGTAGCGACTCCTCCACTCCTGTGAGTCTGGCCACCGATTCAGTTCCATCAGGGTCTGATGCAACTGGGGGGCATGAAGGGATGATACAGCCGAGGGTCATGTCATGCCTGGGTACACCAAATTGGGTTTCGACAAATAAATCACTTAATGGCTCACCCCTCTGAACAGGAAATTTGTTAGCGGGGTGGAACAAGTGCGTTAAAAGTTCACTTTAGGGTTGCGATTCTGTTGCTTTCGTGTTACTTTTTGTCGAGAAGTAGATCGCTTCTGTGTGTTTCTTGGAGTTTTTTGTGAACTTTGGGGACGACACTCTTCTTGAGGGGGTAATCGTGGGGGATCTGTTCGGACGACGACCGCGCCTTAAGGTGCAGTCGGTCATTATGAAGTCGTTGCTATTTGTCGGCCTATCTGGAGCACTTGCGGCCTGTGGATCATCAAGTGCGTCGTCAAGTACGGCGACTACGGCGAACTCCGCCGCCACGTCGGCGCAAAAGGTCAACTTGACATTTTGGTCCTGGGTGCCGGGGATCTCGGCATCGGTTAACCTCTGGAACAGCACCCACCCCAACATCCACGTCACGCTGAATGAGACGACCTCGGGTGCTGCGGGGACGTATGCAAAGATGTTCAGCGCGCTCCAGGCCGGAAACGCGCCTGACCTCGGTCAAGTGGAGTACCCACTTCTGCCGAATTTTGAACACGTGAATGGACTCGTCAACCTGTCACAGTACGGCGCTAACAGCTATAAGAGCGATTTTGTGCCTTGGACCTGGAGCCAAGCCTCCCTCGCTGGTTCAGTTTACGCCATACCACAGGACACCGGCCCAATGGGTTTGTTCTACCGTGCAGACCTCTTTACAAAGTACGGACTAACGGTCCCGACTACCTGGGCACAGTACCTCGCCGATGCACAGAAGCTACACCAAGAGAATCCGAACGCTTATATCGCCGCATTTCCCGCTACCGATTCGGGTTGGTTCTCGGGGCTAGCTTGGCAAGCGGGGGCGAAATGGTTCGGCATAAAGGGAAATTCCTGGACCGTCAACCTTTCTGATCCCGCGACGATCAAAGTTGCCAACTTCTGGCAGCAGTTGATTAATCAAGGCCTGGTAAAGGTGGAGCCGGACTTTGCCAATGGGTGGTACAAGGACCTGTCTGATGGTACATTGCTCACCTGGCCGACCGCCGTTTGGGGTGAGAACACGCTGGTCACCAATGCATCATCGACGGCTGGTGACTGGAGAGTCGCCCCGATGCCTAACTGGAATCCATCCTCACCGTCAAATGGGAATTGGGGCGGTTCGACGACGGTAGTCTTCAAGGATTCGAAACACCCAGCTCAGGCGGCACAGTTTGCCGAGTGGCTCAATACCAATCAGGAGAGCATCACATCGCTGATCACCAAGGGTGGACTCTACCCGGCTGATATTCAAGGCCAGCACCAGGCAGCGGACAACGCGCCAGTCGCCTTCTACGGCAACCAAAACATCTGGAACGTTTTCCGTCAGAACTCGAGCCTGGTGAACACTAACTTCCTGTGGGGTCCGATCATGGTGACGACAGAGACCGAGATGAGCGATCTCTTCGGTAAGGTCACGCCGGGATCTACCAACACCCTTGCCGGAGCCGTGGCGCAGACTCAAAGCGCCACCGTGGCGGCGATGAAGGCACAAGGCTTCTCGGTCGCCCCTTAATAGAAGACCTAGAACTCGAGTCGAGCCGGTTCCTCCCCCGGTTCGACTCGAGTGGCAGTGCGACCAGGGAGCCACAGTAGGAGACGTCGGCATGGTTTGTGTTGAATCATCAATAGCCGTCGTGTACTGTTTGCTCCAAGTGAACCCTGAAGCGGAACAGCCCGGAGGCTTTTGGTTAGACGCCTTTAGAAAATAGCAATCCGTGTTATTTATTTTGTCGTATTTGTAAGGCGCATGTAATAGCGTGTCATATTTCATCCTAAGGAGACCCTCGTGACGGCAACCCAGAGCGCCGCCAATGACGGAAGCACAACAAGCCCCCCGGCCCCCCCGGCACTACGCACCTACACAAAGGTGCGCCCATGGACGACATTGGGCTTCCTTGTGCCCTTCGGAGTACTTTTCACCCTCTTTTTCCTCCTCCCCATCGGCTATGCAATTTACGAGAGCCTCTTTGCTAGCCGAGTTTCGGGACTCGGTCTGGGACCGAATGCAACTTCAACCAAGTTTGTGGGCCTCAGCAACTACCTGCAGGTCTTTCGGGATTCCTCCTTCCTTCACGGTTTAGAAAGGGTCCTGCTCTTCGGTATCGTGCAGGTACCGGTGATGCTGATCCTCGCTACGGTGCTAGCCCTTCTGATGGACTCCGCAGTTGTCCGCTTTAAGCGTTTTTTCCGCCTCGCCTTCTTTTTGCCCTACGGTATTCCAGGAGTAGTTGCGGCGATTCTTTGGTCATTCCTCTACCTCCCTGGCCTAAGTCC
>JAKCBW010000019.1 GCA_021842145.1 Actinomycetes bacterium | reverse complement strand
CCGATCTCGCCGTACCGTACTTGGACTACGCCCAATCCGTTTTGCGAACTCGCCAATGCTGTATGTATTAGCCATTACAGTTAAGTATAGTGAATACTGGATAGCAAAGTGTCAACTGTTACTGGCTCCTGGCCAACAGAATTAAAACTTAGTGACCCTCTGCCATCGGCTTGGGCCGACCTCCCATTAATTCTTGCCACCTTCGGCTACAAAGCTAATAGCTGGCCTAGGATGATTCAGGATATAATCAACTTATGTCTATATCAATGCAGCCTGATATATCCCTTGCATTTGCCGATCCGCTTAGGCGAGAGATCATCCAGCTACTCGCCGATGAATCATTGTGCACATGTCACCTGGTGGATCTCACCGGAGCAAAGCAGCCGACAATCTCACACCACCTCAAGGTCCTCAAGCAGCTAGGGATTGTGGAATCCGAAGCCGTCGGGAGGAATACGTACTATCGAATAGTCTCCAGGTCCCTCATTGATTATGCAAACTCGCTTATTGCTCTGGCAGAAAAGGCCAGTTTTTCGAATAAGGAGAGACCTGGGTGCCAGTAACCGAACCTTCTACGAAAGCTCCATCTGAGGTCCAGGGGGCCAAGCGGATCGGGCTGTCAAGGGTAGACAGATTTCTGCCCCTCTGGATCCTGTTGGCGATGGCGCTCGGCGTATCGCTCTCCAAGTTGATTCCTCAGCTATCCTCCGCCCTCAACTCGCTCACATTACAGGGAACTTCGCTACCCATAGCCATCGGCCTGTTGGTTATGATGTACCCGCCATTGGCCAAGATTAGATACGACAAGCTCCACAAGAGCTTCTCGGACAGGACGATGCTGCTGGCGTCCATAGTGCTCAACTGGCTAATTGGGCCGCTGGTAATGTTCTCGTTAGCCTGGATATTTCTCGCCAACCAACCCACCTACCGGACCGGACTAATTCTGGTGGGTTTGGCCCGCTGCATAGCAATGGTCTTAGTCTGGAACGATCTCGCCTGCGGCGACCGAGAGGGAGCTGCGGTGCTGGTGGCTTTGAACTCTCTCTTTCAAATCGTCGCCTATGCCTTGCTGGGTTGGTTCTATCTCTTGGAGCTCCCTAAAATACTTGGGCTTTCCCAGGCCTTGGTCTCCTTCTCCGTCGCATCAATCGCAATTTCGGTCGGGATATTTTTAGGCATTCCGCTTGTGTTGGGATACCTCACTAGGAGTATCGGAGAGAAGCTAAGGGGGCGCAAATGGTATGAGGCAGATTTCATACCGAAGATCTCGCCATTTGCCCTCTACGGGTTGCTCTTCACGGTGATTTTGCTCTTTGCGCTGCAGGGTCAACACATCGTAACCCATCCGCTCGATGTCCTACGTATTGCCATCCCGCTGGTCTGCTATTTCGCAATTATGTGGAGTGTGGGATTCCTGTTGGGGATCGGGCTGAAACTCTCATACTCAAAAACTGTTACCCTTTCCTTCACCGCTGCAGGGAATAACTTCGAACTCGCAATCGCAGTCACGATTGCCACCTTTGGAATATCGAGCGGTCAGGCCCTCGCTAGCGTGGTTGGACCGCTAATCGAAGTGCCGGCGCTAATCGGGCTCGTCTACCTCGCCCTGCATCTAAAAAATAGAATCACCAGCTGGGCCCCTGAACCTACGGGCTGATATTTCAAAGGCGGACTATCTGGTCAGTGCGATAGCGTAATTCGACTCTGCCGATAGCTGAATACCGCTCGATCCCCACTGCCCGATTGAGTCTCCAAAATGGGCATTCACGGCTCACACAGGGTTGCCTGCCATGAGACCGACTCTGGCCGACTAACCGCTACCCACCAGCCATAGCTCCCAAAATAATCAGCGGCTCCTCACCCCTTGCCACCAGTTCGGGAAGAGGTTCGGCGAGACCCTGATTACTGAGGTCCGTTTCAAGTGCGAAGAACCTGACATAGGGCCTCCGCTCGAGGGTGTTCCCGTCCCTAATAGTTCCTTTTAGAACCGGATAGTACTCCTCGAGTACATCGAGTACGGACGACATCGTGATTGGCTGCGCGACGGCCAGACTTACCTCTTTGGGGACATTTGCGAGCCTGCTTAGGTGCGGAGGTAAAATTACTCGGATACTCAAATTCTCTGCACCTCGACCGAATAGACGGCGGGTAGGCCCGAAAAGATCGATTGCCAGCTATCGCCGGAATCACTGGAGGCATAGATCTCCCCAGATGTCGTCCCGAAGTAGATCCCACAAGGATCCAGATCGTCAACATCCATTGCGTCCCGTAGGACATTGACGTAGCAGTTTACCTGGGGAAGTCCCTTGGTCAAGGGATCCCAATGGTCGCCACCGGTCGTAGTTCGATAGACCCTCAACATGCCCTGGGGCGGGAAGTGTTCGTAGTCGCTCGATATAGGTATGACATACGCGGTCCCACTTTGATGCGGGTGAAGCGCTACTACGAACCCGAAGTCACTAGGCAGGTCACCACTTATCTCATACCAACTCTCTCCAGCGTCGTCCGAGCGCATCACGTCCCAGTGCTTCTGCATATATAGGGTATCGGGACGGTTTGGGTCGATGGCGATCCTATGAACACAGTGACCCACCTCTGCGTCAGGGTCAGGTATCCCATCTGATTTAAGTCCCCTGTTGACTGGCCTCCAGTTCGATCCAAGATCGTCAGAGCGAAAGACTCCCGCTGCCGAGATAGCTCCAAAGATCCTTCCATTCAATCGTGGATCGATGACTATGGTATGGAGGCATAATCCACCGGCCCCCGGTTGCCAACTCTTACCGGTAGTGTGCCCCCGCAGCCCCGGTAACTCGCCCCAACTCTTAGCTCCATCGGAGCTTCTGAAAATCGCAGCATCCTCCGCACCTGCGTATACCAGGTCGGGATCTTCAAGGTCGGGCTCGAAGTGCCAAATCCTTTTGAACTCAAACCCCCTCTCGCTACCGTCGTAATAGAGGTGCGAACCTACCGGATCCTGGTAAGAAAACTGATTATCCACTGCATAAAAGTTTTCGCCGCCATCGTCAGATCGTTGAACTATTTGCCCGAACCACTCATTTGACTGAGATGCATATATTCGAGCCGGGTCTACCGGAGAACCCTTGATATGGTAAACCTCCCAGCCACCAAAGAGCGGGCCCTTTAGGCTCCAGCTCTGCCTTCTCCCCTCGGAAGTAGCGATGAACGCTCCTTTTTTGGTGCCTATCAATAGTCGAACAGTTGTCACCGACTTCACCTCCGGATGGCTGATCACTTGGAGGGGCATCAAAGTGACCCTCAGCTAGAAACTTAGCGCTACCGTGAGCTCGTTGCATTGAGGTTTTAAAATCACCAGCCAAAAGCAACAAACAATACTCCGAGCAGCACTAAGTCCCTAAAAAGCTACAAGCCAAAGGGCTGATCCCTGGAAAAATCCGTGAAGTCTTGACGGTAACAGGCATAATTCCCATTAGTTTACGTTAACGTAAGCATCGGTTTGAAGTCCGCTAATTCGCACGCGAGGTGATCATGGCACAGACGGAAACTGTCCGGGGACCTGTCGAACACCATTGGTACGACATGGAACACGGCCACGTGACCCACCCGAGCAGGTACAAGTGGATAGCGCTGTCTAACACCACGATAGGCATGCTTATGAGCACGATCAACAGCTCAATCGTGCTGATTGCACTGCCAAACATTTTTAATGGAATTAAGCTCAACCCCCTTTCCCCCGCCAACACCGGTTATCTCCTGTGGATGCTCATGGGTTTCTTGGTGGTGACCGCCGTATTAGTGGTGAGCTTTGGGCGAATCGGCGACATGTTTGGCCGGGTTCGCATGTACAACCTCGGTTTCGCAGTATTTACCCTCTTTTCAATACTGCTATCTTTGACCTGGATGCACGGCCAGGCTGCGGCGATGTATTTGATCATTATGAGGGTATTCCAAGGCGTCGGTGCGGCATTTCTGATGGCTAATTCGAGCGCGATTATCACTGACGCATTCCCGGCGAATCAGCGAGGAATGGCACTTGGGATAAACCAAGTTGCTGCGATCGCTGGCTCCTTTATCGGCTTGATCATCGGAGGGTTACTTGGACCATTCGACTGGAGGTTGGTGTTCTTGGTATCGGTCCCAGTCGGACTGTTTGGGACCTTCTGGGCCTACTTCAAGCTTGAAGAGCACGGAGTTCGCACACCCTCGAAGATCGACTGGTGGGGGAATCTGACCTTTGCGGTAGGTCTGATCCTGCTACTCGTGGGGATCACCTACGGTATCGAGCCCTACGGAACCTCTTCGATGGGTTGGACCAACCCCAGCGTTCTACTCGAACTTTTCGGGGGGGTACTATTCCTCGTGATCTTCGGAATCGTCGAGACCAAGGTCGCTCATCCGATGATCCAACTCCACCTCTTCAAGATCAGGGCCTTCACCGCAGGAAACATCGCCAGTCTCCTGGCCTCCCTCGGGCGGGGCGGGATGATGTTCATCCTTATCATCTGGCTCCAAGGGATTTGGCTACCTCTTCATGGCTACAGCTTTGCCCGTACTCCACTCTGGGCTGGTATCTATATGGTCCCGATGACTCTGGGCTTTTTGATATCAGGACCGTTGTCGGGATGGCTCTCTGACCGCTATGGTGCCCGACCCTTTGCGACCGGTGGAATGGTGCTTGCGGCTATTAGCTTTGCCCTTTTGGAACTCCTTCCGCTCAACTTCAGTTACATCGACTTCGCTCTTTTGCTGCTCCTAAATGGACTTTCTATGGGTATCTTCGCTTCACCGAATCGCGCCGGGGTCATGAATGCACTTCCGGCTGACCAGAGGGGTGCGGGTGCCGGAATGCTAAACACCTTCCAGAACTCAGCGATGGTCCTTTCAATAGGTATATTCTTCTCGCTGATTATCGTGGGTCTGTCCAGCTCCTTGCCATTTAGTCTCTATCACGGCTTGGTAAATCAGGGAGTGCCTAGCGTAGATGCGAACCGGATTTCGCACCTTCCGCCTATTGGAACCCTCTTCGCTGCTTTCCTAGGCTACAACCCAATCCAGCACCTCCTAGGACCGGCGCTAACCAGGGTCGATCCCACCAAGGCTTCATATCTAATAGGGCGGAGCTTCTTCCCCTCTTTGATTTCTGCACCCTTTAAAAAGGGCTTGGACGTGGCATTTGACTTCGCACTGGTTGCCTGCCTACTCGCTGCTGGTGCTTCGTGGATGCGTGGCGGAAAGTACTACCATCAGGATGCTCCCGCCCAAGACCTTGACCCATCCGAAATGATCGTAGAGGAATAAGCGACGGCAATCTGACTGGCCACCTATCTGGCCGTCTGGCTGGACAATCCGTTGCCAAATATTGCGAGCATTCCTTCCGTCCACGAAGTTAAACCTTCGCCTTCGAGGTGGGCTGGGCTTGTATGTAGAATAGAAAGAGGGTGATTCGAAGCTAGGTTGGCACTGGTGAGAACAGCACCCCCGTCAATTATAAACTTGAGGCATTGTGACTTCCGAAAGACGGCGCTGGTAGGGTCCATCGATCGGCTTCACCAATTACCAATTCGACTTCGGCTCAGCTCTAGTTCAGTGTCACAGTGCCACATCACAATATGCTCGACGATATTAGAACGACAACTTCAGTCGGGAGGGTCGAATGCTTGTAATCGAGTACGACGTCGACAGTGACGGCCTATGCGAAGTACTAGCCGTAATAGATGCATACGCTGAGGACGGCCACGATCCCGATGGAACTCTGTGGCTCGAATGGCGAAGAAGTTTTGAAGACCAGGGTCACGGCTGTGTGCGCGTACCCGAGGAAGACGTCCTACTAATAGAGGCGACCGAAGACAGGGAAGCCCTCATTTCGATAGTTGAAAGATTAATACTTGACGACCGCAGGTCCAAGGAGGTAGGAGATGTCGATAAGTAGCACCAGATCTTCAATGTACAAGATCGCTCGGGCACTCGGAGACGTCGAAGCAATCGAGCACGGATACTCAAGGGGTGGGCTCTCCGGTGCCGCTACTTCAGAAGTCCAAAGAAGGGTGCGCAGGACTATCTACAGAGACGGAAATCGTCAAATCAATAAATTCGTTCGGGCCGTTGGGTTAATGCCAAAGCACCTATAGCTCTTTTCGGATTGCACCGAGAGAGGTCAAAAGCGCAGCCTTACGATCCCGGGTCAGCCATTGGCCAGCTTTGTTACATTGGCAACCATGGTAGGTGGTCTACCGTCTCTTGCGCTGCCGGCGGAAGGTACGCACTAATTGAGTGACGGTAGAATTTTGAGTTCCAATCGGCAAATGACAAGCTCACCTCGAAGCAGAGAGGCCTCTCCAAGTTGGGTTTTTAGCGGTTGGACGTGAATTGCTTTTCTCGATAGAAGAGATGGGCAAGGTGAAAGTAGCCTTTTTATAGGCAACCCAATTGGCATTTTCTATTACGCACGGCTCTTGCAACGACCTTGGCGCAAGTGGAAATCGAGCAATTTGGGAGCCGATCACCCACCCAGGGTATTCTTTATAGAGCACACAACAGCGAACGAAATACATCTGGAATTTCCCACGGCATCGATCCTGTTCCGCAAATTAAGCCTGGCAATTGCAAAAAAACGTTGGCGAGCCTCCGAGACATTCCTCTCATTTTCAATGCTTGTGCGTCGGTTGTAAACTCAGCCACTGTCAACTCAGCAACCAGCCGAGTCCAAAATGACCCTTGGAGATCCATTTTTCTCTGTCCCGGTCGGGCCTTTGTACCCAAGTTTCTTGTGACCCATCAAACTTGAAGCAATGGCAATCTTGAAATTAACTGCGCCAACTAGAGTGGAGTATAGGCCTAGCCCACCTGGGGTGGGTCTGAACCGGAGGCTGACATGATACCGGAGTATAAAGACGAGATTCTGCTTCGACTTAAGACGATACGTGGTCATGTCACTGGGGTTTTATCAATGGTCGAGTCTGACAGGTACTGCCCCGAGATAATGAAGCAGGTAGCAGCCCTGCAGTCCTCGCTAGAAAAAGTAAACCGAACGCTTTTGAGAAACCACTTGGAAACCTGTGTTAGCGAAGCTATCCAGACGGGAAATGGCAAAGAAAAAATCGCAGAGTTGTTAGATGCCCTTAGGTTCAACTCATCACTGACCGACCTGCGGCATCAGGGCGAGTTACTTAGCGACCTTCATGGAGCGGTTGATTGTCCCACTTGTTCATCCGAACCTGCCGACGGGACGACTGAGGTCCTCAAATGAGTACAAGATCTCTAGAGGAGCTAACCAAGATAGAGCTAGTCGTCGAAGGGATGACCTGCGCCTCGTGCGTTAGGAGGGTTGAAAAGGCCCTCCAGAAGGTAGAAGGGGTCCAAAACGCCTCGGTCAACTTGGCTACCGAAACCGCCGAAGTGGAGCTTGGAGATGCCGCTCACTCCCAGTTGGTCGCTAGTGAGATATTAGGTGCCGTTGAAAAGGCGGGGTACAAAGCGCATTTCGCAACGGTTGATGCCCCACAAAAAGATGAACAGAAAGTCACGATCGAGGTCACCGGGATGACCTGCGCCTCTTGCGTTAGGAGGGTTGAAAAGGCCCTCCAGAAGGTAGAAGGGGTCCAAAACGCCTCGGTCAACTTGGCTACCGAAACCGCCGAAGTCAGCGGACTAAATTTCGTTGATGCCACCAAGCTCATCGACGCTGTCAAAAATGCCGGCTACGGGGCTTTTATAACCGGAGCGTCGATGACCTTGGAGCAGGCCTCTCTCGATCGTCAGGCGAAGCGGCTTGCCGAATTAAGGGCAAGAAAAGTAAAGCTCCTCTTTGGAGCGGGGCTGTCGATAGCAGTCCTCATCGTGAGTTACGGATTTGGGAAATATAGCTGGTCCAATATTGCGTCGCTCTTGCTCGCGGCTCCGGTCTACTTCTGGGTCGGATCACACTTCCACGTTGCAGCGCTAAGGAGCATTCGCCACGGTGCAACGAACATGGACACCCTGGTCTCACTCGGTTCATCGGTTGCCTTTTTCTATTCAATCGCCGCAGTCTTCTTGCTAAGCGATAAGCAGACCTACTTTGACGTAGCAGCGGTGATCATCACACTGATATCTTTGGGAAAGTACTTAGAACTTGCGGCCAAAGTGCACGCCGGTGCTTCATTAGAGCAGCTCATGACCCTCCGGCCGAAGGTAGCTCACCTGATGTCCAGGGCCGAGTCCGTAGTAAAAGGGGATATCGCAAATACCTCCGACATCCCCCTCGACTCGCTCAGGTTAGGGGACTTGGTGCTTGTACGCCCGGGGGAGGCGGTCCCAACCGACGGCATCGTCGAGGAGGGCGATCCAGCGATTGATGAGTCATTGGTCACAGGAGAGAGCATCCCCACCACCAAGCATTTCGGTTCCGAAGTAGTCGGTGGATCCATAAATGGTATGACGCACTTCGTCATGAGGGTCTCCAAAACGGGGGACGAAACCGTATTAGCCCAAATTGTCTCGGCGGTTCAAAAGGCGCAGCTCGAAAAGTCTAAGGTTCAACGACTAGCCGATTCGGTTTCGTCTCTCTTCGTTCCCGCGATAATCATCCTGTCTGTGTTGACCTTCCTTGGGTGGATCCTCACGGGCCACTCATTTCTATCGGCCCTCGTGGCGTCGGTCGCCGTCTTAGTGGTAGCTTGCCCTTGCGCCATGGGCCTGGCAACCCCAATGGCGACGCTCGTTGGCACAACCCGGGGTGCCGAAAAGGGACTGTTACTATCCGGTGGAGACTCTCTCGAGGTCGCCAAATATATCCAAGTCATTGTCATGGACAAGACCGGAACCCTCACAGAGGGGTCCCCTCGTGTGGTGAGGGACAAATCTCTGGACCCTACAGCGATTCAGGAATACTTATCGATTGCCGGCGCACTTGAGTCAACTTCGGAGCACCCATTGGCTCGATCCATAGTCAAATATGCGGATCAGCTCTCGGTGAATTACTCCGATGTCGAGCTAATCGAGCAAAAAAGCGAGTCGGGACGCGGCGTCTTTGGGACTTCGAGTGATGGTGAACATCACTACAGGGTTGGATCACTCAACTTCTTGGCTGAAAATGGCATCGACGTATCTCCGGCCCAGAAAGAGATACGAGAGTCATTCAACCCTACGGAGAGTATCGTCGCCTTAGCGATCGATAAGCGAGTGGCAGCACTATTCGGGATAACCGATCCGATCAGGAGAGACGCCGAGGCTGGGATCGCTACGCTGAAAGCGCTTGGAGCAAAGGTCATTCTTGCGAGCGGCGATCGAAGCGAAGTGGCCAGCGCAGTTGCTTCGAAACTGAAAATGGACGGGTACTTTGGTGACCTCAAACCTCAAGATAAGGCCGACCTGGTTGCCAAACTGAAAAAGGATGGTGCCGTCGTAGCGATGGTTGGAGATGGGATCAACGACGCTCCCGCTCTGGCGGTGGCTGACGTTGGTATAGCGGTGGGATCCGGAACCGCCATGGCGATGGCTAGTGCCGACATAACCCTGGTACACGGTGACGTTTCGGCTATAGCCGACGCCATTTCCCTCTCGAGGGCGACCAGGCGCATAATCTGGCAAAACCTAGGCTGGGCATTCGGCTATAACTTAATCCTTGTGCCATTAGCGGCCTTTGGGGTTCTACCACCGATCTACGCCGCCCTGGCGATGGCGACTTCATCGGTATCGGTGGTCCTCAACTCCTTACGACTTAAAAACTTTCGGCTAGGAATAAAACAACCAGCGTCGGGCGTGGTGACCGAAGGAGCGCGGCCCTAAAAGGTCCCGAGGCAACCAAGCAAAGTTTCAATGAGCGCAAGTTTCAAACTAGACATGAAGGGAAAGCAAATTGACAACGGTAAAGCTCATAGCTGAGGACATCTCTTGCAACCACTGCAAGATGACCATCGAAAACTCTCTCTCTGGTGCCGAGGGCATTTCAGAGGTAGCAGTAGACGTAGATTCCAAGACGGTAAGTGTGACCTACGAAGAACCCCCCTTCAACGTAGACTCCTTGCTCCAGGCACTCGACGATCTCGGTTATCCGGCACACCAAAGTTAGCCTCAGCTTTGCGAGCGATAACGATTAAGGGCCACGGACACCTATGGAGGCATCTAGGTATCATTGGAGCTCCTAATGACTTGTAATTACCGAATTACATAAAAGCGATCCAGGGTGCCCAGCTAGGTTTTTCCTCCAGATAGCATGAGGCAGTCGGCCCCCTATTTTTGACCAAGAAGGTTCGGATGGATTCGGTACTGGTTTTGGATTCCTTGTCGCGGTCGTTTGGGGAGAAGCGCGTTCTAAATGAGTTGAGCTTTGAGGTCCCTCAAGGTGAAGTGTTCGGCTTTCTGGGTCCAAATGGATCCGGCAAGACCACGACAATGCGGGTAGTCTTCGGACTTTTAACCCCCGACTCCGGAGAGGTTCGCTACGGCGGTAAACGGGTAACAAAAGACGACTCGAAGCACTTTGGGTACATGCCCGAAGAGCGGGGACTGTATCAGAAAATGACGGTGGAAGACCAGCTCGTCTACTTTGGACGGCTCCACGGCCTAAGCCGGGAGAGTGCCAAGCAAAAAGCTCATCATTGGCTGGATCGCTTTGGTCTGATAGAACAGACCGGCTCCAAGATCGAAGCACTTTCACTAGGGAATCAGCAGAGGGTTCAGCTCG
Organism: Actinomycetes bacterium; assembly: GCA_021842145.1. Classification (GTDB taxonomy): domain Bacteria; phylum Actinomycetota; class Acidimicrobiia; order Acidimicrobiales; family Acidimicrobiaceae; genus JABEUN01. The sequence continues at coordinate 9,842 of JAKCBW010000019.1, read as the reverse complement.
TGGCCGCTCTAATCCACGACCCACAAGTACTTATCCTCGATGAGCCTTTTTCGGGCCTGGATCCGATTGCTACGGCATCCATGGCCGAGGTGATGCACGAGATCGTAAAGGCAGGCAAAACCCTCGTCTTTTCGTCGCATCAGCTAGACCTTGTGGAATCAATCTGCGAAAAAGTAGCGATTATCAAGGACGGATCGCTCGTCGCCTACGGGGACGTCGACGAGTTGACGAGGGGCGACGACCTAGAAATTGAGTTAGTGACTTCTTCTCGCGACCTGCGGTGGATTTCCGACATACCCGGTGTCGAGGGCTTCAGTGAAAGAGATGGGCGGGTAAGGGTGCGACTTGTCGAGCCGAGAATCTCTCAGGATCTCTTACGAGGGGCACTGGCACATGGTGACCTACGGGAGTTTACATTTCGTAAGAAAAAATTGTCGGAAGTTTTTCTACAGGCGGTAGCTAATAGGGCAGGGCCCGAAGCTACCAGTTCTGAAGCCGCCAATTCACTAGTGAATGTCAAAGGGGCATAGATGTCCTCTCACATTAAAGAAGCGGTTGTAGTTGTCGCGACAATTACACTTGCCCTGCTAAGGCGAAGGTCGCTGTCCCGGAAAAAGGCGGCCGCATCTACGGTGGAGGTTCACGAAAAATCCAACCTCCTAGATCTGTTTTTTAGGGGACGGCCTATCCCCGTCGCCATCCTAGTGGCGAGGAGGGAAGTTCTCCAAAGGCTCGCTTCAAGGGCTTACAAGGTCATAATCGTACTAATGGTGCTAGTCTCCGTGGGAGCGATTGCAATACCGAAGATCATCTCTTCTTCGGGGGCAAAGTTGACCGTCGCAACTACGCAAAGCGGTGTAAAGGAGCTCCGCTCGGTAACGCAGCGGGTAGAAAAACTAACCGGCGTCAATCTAAAGATCAACGTGGAGCCGACCACTACGGATGTTAAACAAAGCGTTCGCAACGCTAAGGCGGCGATTGGTTATGCCGACTCTGAGCTCATACTCAAGCGGCCATTCGCTCCAGGTTCCAACTCCTCGACTCTTAGAGTTCTTAGCGCCCTGTCTCAGGGAATTCAGGTTGAAAAGGTACTCTCCTCCGGTTCGATTGAGAAACTTCCGACTTCCGTAGTGGCCCAGATCCTTTCGCCTAAGCCGATCAAATTGGTCTACCTTCTTCCCAGTCTTGCTAGGCCAAAAGACTTGTCGCTAGCCATTGTGGGACTCGTGGCGACATTTATGTTACTGAGTACCTACAGCGCGTGGGTATTGATGGGTGTAATCGAGGAGAAGAGTTCGAGGGTCATCGAGGTACTGCTGAGTTCGATAAGCCCCAGGTCGCTACTTCTGGGCAAGATGGTCGGTATTGGAACCGCCGCACTCACTCAAGCCGTAACTGCGGTGTTGGCTGCGATAATCACCACCTTGGCCGTCGGGTCGAGCATTTTACGGGGCGCAGGCCTGGAATTCATCGCCCTCCAGTTGATGTGGTTACTTCTCGGCTACTCCTTCTACTGCACGCTTGGGGCCCTCGCTGGATCCTTGGTGTCAAAGGTGGAGGACGCCCAATCAGTCACTGCATTCATCCAAATTCCATTGCTTTTGAGCTACCTTGCGAGCTTTGCGGTTTTGTCCGGTAATCAAAACTCGCTATTGAGATTACTGGCCTATATCCCGATCTTTTCACCATTTTTGGTTCCGATCTATTGGAGTTCGGGTCAGCTAGGGCTTGGGCAGGTATTTCTTAGTGTTGCGATAAATGTCCTTTGCCTATACCTCACCTACCGATTCGCCTCCACCGTCTATCAAGCCACCGTTTTCTCCAGGGGGAAGAGAGTCAAGTTTAAAACCGCCATTAAGCTCGCAAGACTAGCAAACTAAAAAGGCCCGGGCCGCTCTCTGTCGGTTGATGATACAGGGCACGCTTATGACCCGATAGCGCCGAACTTCAAAATCCACGTTAACCGGCCCGATCAAACTGGCCAGTTCCCGGTGACTTATATTGATTGACCCGCTACTTCTGGTCACCTATTTTCATTTTCCCGCTCAAGAGGAATGATACAATCTCGATACCAGAGCTTCAATAACCACGTTGTGCAACAGAGCGGGGAATGGACGACAAGGTGGCTTGCGCCGAAATTCTTGAACGGGACTTAGCCCTTCAGATGATTGACTCGGTACTAAATGACGCCAGAAATCGGAAAATGGCGAGTGGGTTTTTCACCGGCACCGCTGGGATCGGTAAATCGCGACTCCTGAACTTCGCCAAAAACGCCGCCTCAGACTTCGATGTCGGGTGGAGCCGGAGCGACGAGATCGGGTCCGGAATCGCACTGGGAAGTATTTGGCGGTCGATTACCTCGCTCGGAGTAAAGAATCCATTTGCTAGCGTCGGAGGGGCTTCCCTCGCCGATCGCTTGGCGACCGCATCGCTTTGGCTTCAAGACTGGGCCCTTACCCAAAAAGAGAGACCACTACTTCTCATTCTGGACGACTTGCATTGGGCGGATGCGGGCTCACTCGCACTTTTGAACCACTTCATACTGAGTCAACTACCCACCCCAATCGCCATCCTTGGATCTGCTCGGCCCTGGCCAACGCAAGCGTCGAACCTATTTCACGAACTATCCGACTCCGGAGTAAGTTGCCACCTCGATTTACAGCCCCTATCCGACCGCTCGGCACGAGAACTCATCGCCTGCTACAGTGGCGCAGATCCGGACCCGGATCAAGTTTCCTTGGCTCAGGAACGTTGCGGAGGAAACCCCCTACTTCTAATCCACTTTGCGCGCGACATAGCCAGATCCCAAGTGGAAGGCTCCTTAAAAAACCAGTTAGCTCAACCAGTAACGGACCTTACAGCGATCGATTCCCGCCCCAACCAACTTGATATCCATCGCCTTGCTGGAACCGATCCACAAACCGTGAGGTTCGCAAGGGTGGCGTCGGCGATGGGAGACGAATTCCCCCTCTCTGTCGTTGTCAAAGTGGCTGGATCGACCCCTTCGGCCGCCATCGAGATCATCGACCATCTTGTCTACTCGGGAGTGTTTTCCTCGGAAAACTCGACAAACGTCAAATTCTCCCACTCGATGCTCAGGGAGATAATCTATCAATCCATCCCCGGTCCATTGCGGACCCAGATACATCAAGCACTTTTTAAAGAGTTAATTTCCCTCGGCTACGGTCCGGAATGGTGTGCGTCACACGCCGGTTGGGGAGGAATGAAGGGTGACCCAGCCGCTCTTGAGGTCACTGTGCTTGCGGGTGATCTTGCAACGAAGCTCGGAGATATCGAGACTGCCATTAGATGGTATTCACAAGCCTTGGAACTAATGGGAAATCAAACCCCTCCTGAGCTGATTCTGCATACCTGTGGTGCACTCATCGACGCCGGCGATCCCCGGCTGGTAGTCGGTCAGCTCACCGAATTACTCCAATTGCAAAAGTTTCAAGGCACCACCCTCGCTAGGGCCAAGCACCTAAGGTCAAAGGCAAATTACGCCCTCGGTGAAATCGAAAGCTCACAGTCGGAATACCTAGAGGCCGCCGAAATTATGAAAGGGTTCGATCCCGACGAATCCGCAATATACCTTTCAGAGCTGGCGCTGAACACCTTTTATACCTTGGGACCTCGTCACGTTACAAAATACCTTCAAAGGGCAATCGCTCTGTCTGAAAAAAAGGGCTCAAGGCGGCTCAGCGATATCATCAAGTCAATTTCCGACCTCGTAGAAACAAACCTAGCCAGCCGGGTAGCGCAACCCTCAGGAGCCACACCCTTTGGGTCGTACCAAGAGTCGGTTTCAAGTAGCCAAGACTACATTACGCCATCACTGCCAGCCTGGATTCCGGCTTTGGCAAGGATACAGGTTGCCAAGTTTAGAGAAGACTTCACACTTGCCGAGGAGTACTACGAAAGTGCCAATGTCGAATTCGATCTACAATGGCGCCCTTTGACCAGGAGTTACTTCGATGTTGCACACGCGGACACCCTTACAAGGCTCGGCCGCCTCAATGAAGCGATGAACCTCCTAGAAGAACTCGCTTCGCTAGGGAAGCTACTTGGCTCTAGAAGGACTTGGGTAGAGGTTGGATTGGCGAATATCTACTTTCATCAGGGAAAACTAGACCTGTCCAATCAAAATCTAAATACAGTCAAGGAGGCTCTCCAGGATCGTCCTGACACTTGGTATCCGATGTTGAGGTTTTGGCAGACGAAGGTCGAGATCGACATCGCACTCAATAAGGGTGAATTGGCTGGCGCCCTTCAGGGCGCTAAGGCAATCGAAAAATTGACCCTTGAAAGTGGAATTTACGATCCAAACTCAGCTCCGTGGCATAACAGTGCAATCTCAGCATACGCTAAGAATGGCCAGCTTGATCAGGTGAGACGAATCATCGCGATGCTCACAGAACCCGAATCGATTAGTCACCTCAATACGCCAAAGGCGATAGTCGCACACGCACGGGCGCTTTTATCGCAAGCAGCGGGTGACCCAGAAGGTGCGGAAAACTACTTCAACCTCGCACTCAATCTCTATCGAGCCCTTCGAATGCCCCTAGACGAAGCGAGCACATTACTCTCCTATGGGTCCTTTGTTCGAAAGCAGTTTGGGGCCAAACTGGCGAGGCCGATACTTGTTTCGGCTCTAGAGAAAACAAACTCGATAGGCGCGTTTACTCTTTCAAGCCAGATCGCATCCGAGCTCCGACTGGCCCAAGGAAGGATCTCTAAAAAAAGGACCGACAGCACCATCCTCACTCCAGCCCAGGAGCGAGTGAAGGATTACGTCCTAAATGGACTCTCCAATAGAGAGATCGCAAACGCTCTATTCATTTCACCCCGAACCGTAGAACACCACATTTCGGTTTTGTTGAAGCTCTATGGGGTTCAGAGCCGAAAAGAGCTCTGTCAGGTACTCTTGGGCCATTAAGTCAGGAGACCCCGAGGAACCGGCCCACTCGGACGACCATTTATACCGGGTTGGCAAACATCGCTGGATAAACAGAGGACGAGCCTCCTTTGCAATCAGTAACAACCATGCCACCTTGCAACTTGACCTTTGGCATGAGAGATACAACGAACCGCAATTGAAGATACCGAATCAACCCAGCGCGGTCGTCGAAACCTAACTTGAACAACCTTGGCATGAGTCCTTGCCTGCGGCTGGCCGATTCACCACAAAGCGTGGCCCACCGCTCTGTCGGGCAAATAGTAAGAATCAAGGCTAAAGTTTGCCCGTCTAACCGTGTTAGGTTTTTCGCGACAAGATGGAACATACCTGCCCATCGTCGCACTGCTCGGGACTAAAAGATTCCGCATAGCTTATTAACGCGGCCAGCTCAGACTGGAGCTCTTCGAGTTCTGCAATCTTGGCCTCAATCGATTCCCGGTGCGCCATCAGTAGCTGATGGACATGCTCACACGGTGTTACGCCTGATGAGCGTATGGCGAGGATTTCCCCAATCTCCTTCAAACTCAGCCCCGCAGATTGGGCATTTGAAATAAATGCGAGTCTCCTCAGCGAATCTTCTTGGTAGCTCCGATAGCCATTTGCTTCCCTATTCGGTGCGGGCATCAACCCAATCGACTCATAAAAACGGAGAGTCTTTGTAGAGAACCCAGAAATTTCCGCCAATTCGCCAATTTTCATCAAAACCTCACTTGACATTCCAGTTTAGTGGAAGGTGTACCCTCAACATGGAGGTTACATTATGGAACTCAAAGTTCTTTATATCGATGGGTGTCCAAATTCTGGGAGTTTGATCGCCAAGGTTAGGCGGATCATAGCGGATCGAGAGGACGTCTCCTTTGAAGGAGTCTTAGTCGACGATGAAAACTTGGCCCGAATGGCAAATTTCCACGGCTCTCCCACGCTCCTTGTCAACGGACGTGACCCCTTTTGGAGCGGTGAATCATCCTCGTATGCCGAAGGGTTGGCCTGCCGAGTATTCCTAGATCACCAAGGCAAACCCGTCGCCACGCCGAGCGATGCCGATTTGGAGCGGATACTAATTGTGGATTAAATGGCCTACTCAAACGATAAAACGAGCAGCAACGGCCAGCCTTGGAAACTAAGGACGACCAACCGTACAGATAGTTCTAGCGAAGAGAGCAGTACGATTTGGTCCGTATTAATCCCGAGGCGGATCAAACGGCTCGTGTTGGTTGGCGTTTTGCGTTCCACTAGCATTCGATAGGTCGCTTGTATCTCGGCCATCATGGAAGCCGAAAAGCCCGATTAGCTGGATATGACTTTGCAGGTGACACACTCGGGATGGAGGTTTTGAAATTGGCGAAGCAAGCGCTTTTGCTGATGGACATGCAAATCGGAATCGTAAGTCGTCTGCCTAGCGAAAGGTCCGAGGCCCTCTTATCAGTCCTCTCCACCACCGCCGCTGCGGCACGCAAAGCGAGAATACCGGTGATCCATGTTCGGGTTGCATTTCGAGCTGGAACACCGGAGATAAGCCAACGCAATCAGGCCTTCTCAAATCTCGCAGCTTCGGGGGCGATGGCTGAGACGGACGATGCCACTCAAATTCATCCGGCTATTTCGCCGCAACCTGGCGACATCGTCGTCATAAAGCGCAGGGTAAGCGCCTTTACCGGAAGTGATCTAGAAGTCATATTGAGGTCGCAGGGTATAGATTCGCTCGTCCTCACCGGAATCGCAACTAGCGGCGTCGTGTTATCCACACTTCGCCAGGCGGCAGACTTAGACTACGCCCTTACCGTTTTAGAGGATGGTTGCGCTGATATGGATCCCGAGGTCCACAGGGTGCTCACCGAAAAGGTTTATCCACGCCAGGCAAGGGTAACTTCTGCCTCGGATTGGATACACTCCCTCGGTGGCTAAGCACTCCAGCAGGAAAACATGCACTCTGCATTATGAACCTGGCCGAATAACGGTTACCAAATTATGGAACTCACCCCGAACCAAGGTGGAGAGCACCCGTATCTGAAGTGCACTTCGGAGTTTTGCAAACCCGGTTGGTCTAGGTTAGGCTCGCTTATGGCCTTATATCCCAATTTCCGCTAGGCACCGCCAAATTGCGCCGCATCTTCATGGTGATCGGGATTACCCTTTTGGCGCTCGGTCTTTTTATTCTTGGTTTTGTACCGTACCTGATCTATACCACCAATGGCCAATCCGTAGCGGCACAGAAGGTGTTGAGTGGTGAGCTGACTAAGCAGCGGACGGTCAAGACCGTTACTTCCAAACATGTTCCTACCACCGTCCCGACGGCGATTTGGCCCAGCACAATACCCCTCGGCACGCCCCTCGCAAAGCTGTCCATCCCAACAGCCGGAGTCGTAAACGACGTGGTCGTGGAGGGTGCCGATGAGCTTCGACTCCAGGAGGGACCGGGACACTATCCAAATACCGCCCTCCCGGGGGAGGTTGGCAATGTGGCCATCGCCGGCCACAGGACAACTTGGTTGCGCCCCTTTTACGACCTGAACGCTGTCAAACCCGGCGACCTAATCACCCTTTCGGTCGGAGGCTCAAGCTGGATCTATTCCGTCGCCTGGATCCGAGTAGTCCAACCGAGCGACATCTCAGTGCTAGCTCCAACGCAGGGCTGGTCCCTGACCCTAACTACCTGCACACCACTTTATTCTGCCGCCCAAAGGCTGATTGTCAGAGCAACTTTGGATCGGTCAGCCACGCTAGCTGCAAACGTCACTACCTCGACTAGGCGAATTGAAATAACTCAGTTGGCCGCCCACAAGACCGTTATCAAGCACGTATCAAACTGGTTCGCCATACTGTGGATTGCTGCGGATATTTTGGCTCTGGTGGCTGCCATAATGGCCAAAAAACGTACATCATTATGGTTCCTGATACTCATTGCCTGCGTAATCTTTTCCTATCAAGCCTACGGACCCTTGGCCCAGCTTGTCCCACCTACCTGGTAGGGGGGTCTGGCTTACCGACACCGATGACCAAGGGCAGGGCTTGGTTACGAACCTCAATCGTGTTTTTCCTTGGAATCGCCGCTAAAGCGCCATCTATAAAGGGCGCGAATGTCCAGAATTCCAGTGGCTTACCACCTTGCCACACCCACCAGCGGCTCTTTAATACAAAACCGAAATAGCCCAGGCCGCGTATGTTCTCTTGTGCCTAGTGCGTCAAGAGGCCCTATCGGGGAAAACTTGCCACATTTCTGCGAGGCCATGTTTCTGGGCGAATATCAAGACTCGACTGATACGGCGCAGTAAGCGGACTTTCCCCCACTAAGCGTAACTTTTTTGTGAGATTTATTCGCATTTTCCAGCACTTCCAGCGTTTACTCGCCCGTATAACAGCACGTAGAGTATTTTTTTTATAAAGTAATTACTTACTGTGTCCGATACCTTCCTTAGTTGCCTTCAGTGAGTGTCAAGGCAGGGACAAAGGAGCCACTCGGATGCGTAATCCCACCACACAGAGAAGATCTTTATCGGCTAGGAGGGCTTCGCTCTACGCCATCCGCCGCTCCCCGCGCGTCGCACTTGCCCTCGCCCTTGGTTCGATCGTCTTCGCCTTCCCGTCACTTACAAATAGTGCAGTAGTCGGCTCCGCTGCCTCAAGTCACGTGTCGGTCGGACTACCAAAGTCGGCGAAGGCGGACTTCACTTACTCAACTTCCCTAAATGGGTCCGAGAATCTATTCCTTCAGGTTTCCTCCCTTGGACCCACATACTCCCCGGCAGAAGTATCCCAATGGCTCGCCGATGTGTGCAATACCCCGACGACAGGCTCCCGCAACCTCGTACTGCAAGACATAGTCGACTCAAATGGGAATCTCAACACCAGCTACCTAGATGTGATAGTTCCTTACCTGCCAGGCGGATCGGTATCATGCTTTAACAAGGTCTTCGTCGGGACCTTCGGGCCAGTTTGGACAGGTACCGGGTCGATCTATACCAATGGCGTCGAGGATACCACCTTCACAACCAGCTACGTGAATACTTCTATACAGCTGGCCAATGAGTTCGTACAAGCGTATCCACAGGTTCAAGTCAACTGGTACCTAACCTACGAGGCCGATCTAAACCAGCTCTACTACCCGACCGTTGAATCGGCTTACGCATCTATGCTCAGCTCAGAGATGTCAGGCCTATCCGCTATCGATCCGAACGCACAGTTTCTATGGTCACCTGGCTTTCTATACACCTACAGTGGATATTCCACGAACACCCTTGGAATGCAGGGCCTAGACAGTGAACTCGGTCAGCTCTTTTCGAGTTTGAAGCAGGTCGGTCCTGGGCTAGGCACCCTCGATCTCCAGGACGAAATTGGCACGACTAACTGTTGGGGAAGCGGGGCGATGACCCCCAGTGACGCCGTCGGCTGGGCACACTTTCTTCAGGGGGTATCGAACGCACCACAGATAGACATGAACACGACCCTTTTCGATACCAATTGCACAACGGGCGGGTTGGTTCCGATCACCTCAAGCACGGCCCTAAACACCGAGTCGTACTATCTAAGTCAGTCCGTTGCACTTGGTGCCGCGTACGAAATGCGCTATTGGATAACCGAGAGCGGGTATCAGTTGAATCAAGCGGCTACGAACCCACCGACCGTGCTTCCTGCTACGACGACTTCGTCCGGGACTACGACTACCACATCTGGCACGACTACCACATCTGGCACGACTACACAGCCAGTTCATGGGCACAAGAAGCACTAGACTGAAATTAAACCCACAAAGCAACATAGCACGCCTCTGACCTCGGTAAATGGCGTATTTTGGTACTTTCGATGCTGGCTACAGGGGTATCTTTGCTCCAATTAGTTCAAATGCCCTACGCTGGCGTTCAGTTGGTGACGTGGTCTTTTCGAAGGT
>JAKCBW010000141.1 GCA_021842145.1 Actinomycetes bacterium | reverse complement strand
TCCGATCTCACCGAGGGCAAAGTCGACATATTGGTGACCGTCAATGTCGGTTATCTGTGCCCCCGTAGCTGAACGGGCAAAGATCGGGAATGCTCCCGGCCATCTCTTCATCCATGCCATTGGTACTCCACCAAGCAGGTGTTGGCGGGATTTCCTGTACTGCTCGTTGGATTTGGGATGCTCTTCAATAAAACGATCAGACTCTTTAGCTAATGCCGATTTGAGTTTTCCTCTGTCGATCACTTGTCCCCACCTCATCTAGGAATCCGTTGTAATTTATCTAATTTACAAATGATTAGTGCGCGGTTTGGGTATTTCGGTCGGATTTCCGTGGGGAAAGTCGCAGAGTGTCGGAATGGAAAAATAGACGGAAACCCGGTGTAAACCGATTTGTCTCCATGGGTGTGACCTTGAGCATGCCCAGTAAGAAGCACTTATTTGGAATCATGAAGATTCGGGAAGCGTTTTTGATCTGAATGACATAGGTTCTTCTCACTAGAGGGCCGTCGAGACGGCGGCGAGAATGACCGTGGCGCTTGCTGAATACAAGGTAAGGGACTGAGAACTTGAACAAAACATCACTCGGTCGGCGTCCATTACAAACGCCGACCTTGTAAATCTCTGGATGCTGTTTCTTCTAGTTGCGGGCGCACCTTCGATTACACGGGGTGAACCTGCGTTTGGCGGAGACTCGCTAGGGAATTAGTTTCCCTCTGATCCAGCGACATCTTCCTCTAAAGCGTCAGGTCCGCCAGCGACATCTTCCTCTAAAGCGTCAGGTCCGCCAGCGACATCCTCTTCTAACGTGTCAGACCCGCCAGCGACATCCTCTTCTAACGTGTCAGACCCGCCAGCGACGTCTTCCTCTAAAGCGTCAGATCCACCCATAACGTCACTTTGACTTGACTTGTCGTCGCTTACTGCCACGGTTCCTCCTCAGGAGCACACTCAAGGGCAATCATAGCCTAGTGCCAGCTTAAATGTTGTGCGCGACGGCGCGTGTTTGGATTGGGAGGAACTAACTCAAATCGAGGACAAAGACTTCATAAACCAAATGCCTTATAAAACTAAAGACCAATCGATCGCAGACCAGAACTCTAGCCTGCTGTCAAAATAGCGATCGAGGCTGGGTTCCTTCGATTGTTTTTTGCATCCTACTTACCTTGATCGACATTGAAACCTCTCCATGGTTAAAGCCAGCGGCATTGTGCCCCACGTCCCGCTGTGGTGAGTCGATAGGTGCAGCAATTTGATGCAGCGCAAAGACCGGTGGAGGCAATTGGCTCGGGTAAGGCATATCGGTCCACGGAAAGATTCTTTTCGGCACAATGCGTAGGTCGGGCTAGCGCCAACTTACCGTAGATCCGTTCGGGGGTTCGTCCTTTATTTAGCTACTGACCGATACAACATCGAGCTGCTCTAGTGTTTCGAGAGACCGTCCAACAATGACCGTCTGGGACCATCTTAGATTATTTGGGCTTCAGTGGATTAAATCCTCGGATCTACTCGGCCCGTTCAGCTAGTCGGTAATGGTTATCTACTCTGTATCACTAACCTTGTTGTACAGGTCGCTTAACTGATACAAAGCCCTTCTCGGGTGCGAGCAGTCATGAGCGGCATAGATTCTATCAAGACTCCAAGGAGCTGTTTTTGGTGACGGTTGATGACCTTCTGGTCCAGTTGGAAGGAATATTGAGGCGGGCGGAAAGCCACTTTAGCGAAGCTGAAAAGGTAGCGGATCTTCGCGAGCTCGAGCTTAGCTACATCGGGAAGAAGGGCTTTTTGGCCGAGATCTCCGCCGAGCTGAGGAATCTAGACCCCGAGGCAAGGAAGGTAGTCGGCGAGGTCCTGAACCAAGTCCGCTCGAAGGTGGTGGGTTATTCTGACGCCGCCAGGGTTGTGCTGGTTGCTAAGGAAACCGAGCAGCGCATCGCTTCTGAAGCACAGGACCTATCGGAGTTCCTGGTTAGCAAGAACGATGGCATCGGGTCTGTCCATTTGATTTCACAGACTAGGGCAGAACTCGAAGACGTCTTCGTCGGAATGGGATTTGTCGTCGAAGACGGACCGGAAGTCGAAAGTGAATGGAATAACTTTGAGGCGCTAAATATCCCCCGCCACCACCCGGCACGGGCTTCGCAAGACAGCTTTTTTTTAGAATTTGGATCGACTAATTCGGTGCTGTTGCGAACCCATACCTCACCGACGCAGATTCGGGTTATGTCTACTCAACAGCCACCGATCTACGCCGTTATGCCCGGGAGGGTCTATCGAAGGGACACCGCCGATGCCCGCCACACGCCAGCTTTTCACCAGATCGAAGGATTAGTTGTAGATAGAGGGATTAACTTCGCTCATCTTGCAGGGACTATTGACACATTCACTAAGGCTTATTTCGGCCCCAACAAGACTTCTAGACTGCGCCCGGCATACTTCCCCTTTACCGAACCGTCGGCCGAATTCGAAATAACCTGCACTATCTGCGATGGGGTCGGATGTAGAACCTGTTCCAATACCGGATGGATCGAACTCGGTGGCTGCGGAATGGTCCACCCGAATGTTTTGACGGCGGTCGGCTTAGATCCAGAGGAGTGGAGTGGCTTCGCATTTGGCTTTGGGATCGACCGCTGTGCTCAGATGAAGCACGCTATTTCCGACGCACGAGTCTATTTAGACAATGACATCCGTTTTCTGGCGCAGTTCTGATTTAGGGGTATAAATGAAGGTTCTTTTGTCCTGGTTATCGGAGTTTGCCGATTTCTACTCTTTGGACGGCGGTAGCGGGCCAGATACTGTGTCTGATGCCCTCGTGGGGACTTTGGCCGACGCTATGAATAACCTCGGTCTCGTCGTCGAAGAGATCGACAGAATCGGTGAAAATCTTGACTCGGTGTACGTAGCAAAGGTAATCGAGATAGAGGCGATCAAGGGCGCCGACAGGATCAGACGGGTGATCGTCGACGTCGGGAATCAAGGCGAGATACAGGTTGTGTGTGGGGCATTCAATTTTGTCGTTGGTGATTATGTACCGTATGCAGCTATTGGTGCGGCCCTCCCCAATGGACTGAAAATTAAGGCAGCCAAGATGCGCGGTGTCGACTCCTTTGGGATGCTCTGTTCTAAAACTGAGCTTCGCCTAGGGTCGGATTCGGGCGGACTGATGATACTCGATAAGGCGCTTCTCCCGGGGACGCCTATAGCCGAGGCACTCTCGATCAAGCCGGATGTCCTTTTTGACCTAGCTATCGAGGCGAACAGGCCGGATGCAAATTCTGTGATCGGCGTCGCAAGGGATCTGGCGGCTCATTTCCGCCTGCCACTTTGTCAGCCATCCTCCCGAGTTTTCGAGGTGACGGCGGATGAAGATCTAAAGCGGGCGAAGGTTTTGGATGAAAGCCTATGTGACCGACTCCTACTGGCCAAGATCGAGGGCGCTTCAAGGCTACGCGTAAAGGGATTTGTGCCGCTAAGGCTGGAACTTTGTGGAATGAGATCGATAAGTCCAGTAGTGGACGCTTCGAACTACGTGATGCTAGAACTCGGCCAGCCAACACATCCATACGACGCAGATAAGCTGCCATCCAAAGTGGTGTCAGTAAGGGCGGCTGAACCTTCCGATGAGTTGGTGACTTTGGATAACGTAGTCCGAAAGTTGGCAGTCGACAAGGATAATGGTTCGTGCGACATTGTTATCGTTGATGCAGATGACAGGGTCGTCGGCCTCGCCGGAATCATGGGTGGAGAGTCCTCGGAAATATCCGATTCTACTGATTCGGTACTTTTGGAGCTAGCGCACTTTGACCCATCTACTATCGCTAGGACCTCAAAGAGAATGCAGCTTAGGTCGGAGGCTTCCGCCCGTTTCGAAAGGGGTGTCGACCCCGAGCTACCACCGATAGCCCTCGCTAGGTTCTGTGAGTTGCTAGAGGCAACTCCGTCGGCGATGCTCGAGGTAGTTCCCTACGTTTTTGATCCGAAACGGGTCAAGCTTCGGTTTGAAAAGCTGAATTCGTATTTGAATCACGAGTTTCTGATTGATGAGGTCAAGGGTCTGTTGGAGCCGATCGGATTCGGCGTTATTCCACTTGAGGAAAACCTATCGGTAACGGTTCCAAGCTTTCGCCCAGATTGCGCCATCGAAGTAGACATCATAGAGGAGGTCGCAAGGCACTACGGGTACTCCAAAGTGGATAAACTCCGCCTCAATCCGCCTCAAGTCGGAGGGCTTACCAGGCAGCAGAAGTTGCGGAGGGGGATC
>JAKCBW010000140.1 GCA_021842145.1 Actinomycetes bacterium | reverse complement strand
CTCTTTGTCGATTTTCCTGGACTTACGATTCCGATCTATGATGACAAGACCCTTGAACTGAACTTTCATGCTCAACTATTCGTTGCGGTGCTTGGTGCTTCCAACTACCTCTATGCAGAGGCACTACGTGACCAAGGGCTCGAACATTGGGTGATGGCACACGTCCATGCGTTTGAGTTTCTAGAAGGATGTTCAATATTCTCAGTCTCACCCGTAGATGAATTGATGTTGGCGAGTTCTGATGGCGAGAACATGTCAGATGGAGATTAAAACAGCCGACAAGAAATTAAAAGTGCTTCTTGGTGCGTTTTAGAATGTTATGTGAATATGTCATGTCCTAAAGGCCGAAGCATCACCGCTGATGTGGTGGAACGGATCTGCTTCACACTCGTGAAAAAGCGTCGTTTGGATCCTGCATGAAAGCTAGCGGCTGTGAAGTGGGCAGAGGAGCAGGTGGGTCTCGTAGATTGTCCAGACTTCGATGGCGATGCTGCCTATGGAGAGATCGACTTTCTTTTAGATTCCCTCCCCGAGGTCGTTGAAGTATCCTCTCTGGCACAGCAAATCTCTTGAACCCCTCCTGTGACATTATCTTCTGATACTATTTTTATCGACAAAGACATACCATCTGCCTGCTCCGAATGTGATGTGGCCGACGATGAAGCCGAAGTAGGCCACTATGGACCACAACAACTCATTAGCCAAGACCAAGTCCCGTCGGCTAGTCCTCGGTCTGCATCTAAAGAATACGAAACTCCATCCGCCAACCGCATCGGCCCCGGTTTCTCAAAAAACGCAGCAAAGGAGAACATATTATGACCAAGGAGTTCATATGTGTGCGGGAGGTCAATCTCCCGGCCAGTCCGGATGACGTCTGGGATGCGGTCGCCACCACAGAGGGTCTCGCATCCTGGCTATTTCCGATGCCCATTTCCGCCGTTGGTGAAGGTACTTCGAGCTGGGAGCCTCCTCACCACCTGGCCATTCGCATAGAGCGGGGCGATTGGTTCAATGCACTCGAATACGTGATCGAAGGTAAAGATGGATCCTCGAAGCTCCGGTATGTCCACAACGGGATATTTGTCGACGACTGGGAGGTTCAGTACGACGCTGTTCAGCAACACACCGACTTTTATTTGCACACTCTTGGCCAGTACCTTGAATATTTCAAAGGCCAGACAGCAACCTTTGTCGGCGACGTCCCCGGGGGCATTCAGGGTCCCGCTAATTCGAGCAAAGCGGATAGTTTTGATAGGGTAAAAAAGGCTCTAGGCCTTGTCCCCGAGATGCAGGTTGGTACCAACTTGCACATCCTTCCAAATGGCTTGGACACTTTCGATGGCACCATTGATTACCTTCAACCAAACTTCGTTGGTATCAGGTCTTCATCAGCGCTGCTCCGTTTTTTCGGACGCAACGCATTCGGACAGCCCGTCGGTATGACGATCCATCAATTCGGAAAGGTTGAGGACGCCGAGGGCATCGCTTCCAAATGGAAAGAATGGCTCGACACAGTTCTGGGCTGAGTGCACTCCGAACTCTTCCAGCGTAAACTTTCTAAGTCGGCTGGTGAGTTGACTCCCTTGATCGTACGTCGCAATGACCGCTCCTTAACTTGACGTAATACATTCGACCTTCTTAGGATTGCCATGCGATAATACCGATCTAGCCAGCTCTAGTAGGCCTACGCATTTCTGAGCACTCCCCTTCTTTTCGCCCTACGGCCCGGCTAAGTGTCTTGCGTTTTAACCATGGATTCGAAATAAATGTGACTCGGCAGCCGCCCTCATCCCACTTTTGACTTACGTTGTCCAACTTACGTTGTCTTGGTTTGCTTGAAGTCCGGACATGAGCGGTCGGCGGACCACCATCATGACGTTTCTGGTTCCCATTCGATGTAGGAACTTCTCATCAAGGAACTTCTCCCCTTGTCCGTACAAGGTGACTTGGCAGATTTCTTGATCCTCGATCCTTAATTCCGAGGTTGATACCAGCTACTAAGTCTGAATCGACCTGCAGATCGTGCCAATTGTTACTAAATTGTCCCCGGTTATTGCCATGTTTCTTCCCTGTTTGCGGACACGGATATCTCTTATTTCTAAGGACTTATCGCAATGCCAGGCGCGGCACCCCCTTATATTTGATCACCAGAGTGAGTCTTATCGATTCTCCTTTAGCTAACACAACGCTAAGGAGAATGACCAGACGTCGCCCGGAGCGAGGTTCGGGCTGGCCTCATCGTTCCCGACCGACGTACCGGGCGGTCTCTTTCGGTCTAACTAACGGGGGGATTTACCTCTCCTCGAAATGATACTTCTTCTTGTCAGGTTATCCCTGACACTGTAAGGTAGAACCTGACAGAGACACAAGACGACACAGGGAGAAAACATGGCCGTTACTAAAGATCACTCAATTGCATCCTGTTCATTCTGTCTGAAATCGAGTAGTGAAGTCGTGAAGTTGGTCGCCGGTCCAGGAGTCTACATTTGTGACGAGTGTGTTGTGCTAGCTAGCCAGATCATCAGCAGTCCACCATCTCTGCCATCAGGGCTAGCATCGTGGGAAGAAGATCTAGACCTCAGGGGGTTACTTGCCAGTCTTCCTAAGATAGCTGCAGCAGGTGCCCAGGCCGAAGACAACCTCGCCCGATTCGTGAAACGTGCGAGATACCTTGGAGCAACGTGGGCGGCAATCGGATCGACTTTGGGAATGACTCGACAGTCTGCGTGGGAGCGGTTCTCTGGCGAGGACTAAAGGGAGTATCCCGTCGCTTATTCTCAGGAACGGTCGCAAATGAAAATGTCCGCACGCCGGGGACCTCTTTGTTGACTTAGATTTCCCTGGCACTTTCGAAAATGATCCTCGTATCTAATTCTCAGTAAGCCTGCTTCTCCTGTTGTTGCGAGGGCACGACCTCGGCGGATCTCACCAAAGCGAATCGAGCGGGCAACGAATCATCGACGGATTAGCCCTCGCAGTACAAGGTGTTGAAAGTCGTTGGGTATGAAAAAGGAGCATAACTAGCGGTATAGGTCGTCGGTCCAGTACCGCCGCTAGCGAACGTGGCTTGCCCCCCAGCGGCACCTGTGGGCCATGTCCAGCGGCGACTTGGCGGTGGGGAGCACTTGGCCGACTCCGTACTCGAAACTCGTATATGGCACTTACCACTGGCCTAGGCGGCCGGTGAGCCATTCCTCGATTCCCTTGATGGCGAGGTTTGCCATCCCGGTCTGGAAGGAGGTGAATGCGTGAGTGGACTCGGGGTACACCCGCAGGTCGACTTCGTTGCCAGCAGCTGAGAGACGCCCAGCCATGGCCAGGCTATCTTCGAGCAGGATGTCCAGCGCACCCACCACCAGCAGGACTGGCGGGAGGCCACGGAGGTCTCCATAGAGCGGGGATATGTCAGGGTTGGTGCGATCCGCAACGTGGCCGGCATAGGCCTGGATGAACCACTCGTCGGCATACATCCGTCCGCTCGGCGATAGGCCACTGAGGTCAAAAGCACCGAACTGAAGGACGGCACCGGCGAATGGTTGGACCTTGCCTTGGTCACGCAGGCGAAGGAGCGTCGCCAAGGCAAGGTTAGCTCCCGCTGATGCCCCGCCGATCAGCAAATATTGCGTTCCAAACAACTCCTCGGCTTGCTCGACCATCCAGAGGGCAGCCGTCTCACAGTCGTCAGGAGCTGCCGGCCAGGGATATTCAGGAGCGAGGCGGTAGTCGACGCTAACCACCGTAATACCCACGGCATCGGCCAAGACGGCGTTGCGGATGTCACTTCGGGGGGCCGAGTCCATGTAGAAACCTCCTCCATGGATCTGGAGGCAAGCAGCCCAGGGCTGGCCCTGCTTGGGCGTGATGATGCGCACCGAGACTTCACGCTTATCGAAGCGGGCAACGCGCTCGACGGCACGTGGGCTGGGAGGCCTGCTACTCAATTTACTGCGCGCCCTAAGCAGGCCCTCAGGAGTGGACGGGTCGGCGTTAGGCTGATCGCCCGCCGCCTGCACGGCTACATTGAAGGCCCGGCTCTCCTCCACGTGGTTGACCGAATCGCTGTCGAACAGGTGGGTAAGTCCGAGTTCCATGGGTCACCTTCCAAGCGAGTGCCATTCCGTTGAGACACCGTGATGCGCCCCGGGTTTAATGGACACCCAGTTACTTGAGAACCGATCGGCTCTCAAGCTCTCTTTGAGAGTAGTAGTTGCTTTCGAACTCTGACGGCGGAATCATTCCAATTGAACCGTGAAGTCTCCGATTGT